>JBOHWA010000394.1:0-4645 GCA_050735855.1 Binatia bacterium | reverse complement strand
CCTTCAGCCGCGTCTCGTCCTGCAGGTAGCCGCGCGCGCGCAGCGCGTCGATCTCCTCCAGCAGCGCGACCGGATCGACGACGACGCCGTTGCCGATGACGCAGATCTTGTCGTCGTGCAGCACGCCGGAGGGCACCTGATGGAGAACGGTCTTCTCCTCGCCGACCACCAGCGTATGGCCGGCGTTGTTGCCCCCCTGGTAGCGCACGACGATATCGGCGTGCTCGGCCAGGATGTCGACGACCTTGCCCTTGCCCTCATCGCCCCACTGCACCCCGACGCCTACGACCGCTGGCATTCGCTCACCTCGTCTCGACTGGACGTCGCATCACAGCTCGAGCAGATCGGCCGAGACTATGTTGGGCAACCGGCGCAGGCGGTCCAACACCGGCGCCGGAATGCGTTCGTCGACGTGCACGAGCGACAGGGCCATGCCGCCGACCTTCTCGCGCCCGAGCTGCAGTCCGGCGATGTTGATGCCGGCCTCGCCGAGCAGCATGCCGACCGCACCGACGACACCCGGCACGTCGCGATTGTTGAGCATGAGAATGAACCCTTCCGGCACGGCCTCCAGATAGAAGCCGTTGATCTTCACCAGACGGATCACATCGCGGCCGAACACCGCGCCGGCGACCTCGCTGGTCTTCTGGGCGGTGCGCACGCGGACGGAGATCAGGTTCTGGAAACCCTTCGGCTGGCTCGACTTCGCCTCGATCACCTTGATGCCGCGCTCGCGCGCCAGCTCGCGCGCGTTGACGTAGTTCACCATGCTGGATTCGAGCAGGCGGCCGAGCAGGCCGCGCAGGACGGCGACGGTGACCGGCTGGACATCGAGCGCCGAGATCTCGCCGGCGAACTCGACGGTCAGCTCGGTCGGCGCCTCGACCAGCAACTGGGCCTGGACGCTGCCCAGACGCTCGGCCAGCGCCAGGTAGGGGCGCAGTACGACCAGCATCTCGGCGCTGATCGACGGCACGTTGACGGCGCTGCGGGTGACGTTGTTGACCAGGAAATCGACGACCTGCTCGGCGATCGCGATCGCCACGTTCACCTGGGCCTCGGCGGTCGCCGCCCCGAGGTGCGGCGTGCAGATGACGTTGTCGAGCTGCAGCAGCGGATGATCGGGCGGCGGCGGCTCGCTCTCGAAGACGTCGAGCGCCGCGCCGGCCAGTCGCTTGTTGCGCAGCGCGTCGGCCAGCGCCGTCTCGTCGACGATGCCGCCGCGCGCACAGTTCACCAGGCGCGCGGTCGGCTTCATCTTGGCGAGCGCGGCGGCGTCGATCAGATTGCGCGTTTCGGGCATCAACGGCGTGTGGATGGAGACGAAGTCGGCGCGCGCCAGGAGCTCGTCGAGGCTGAGCAGCTCGACCCCGATCTCGCGCGCCTTCTGTTCGGAGAGGAACGGGTCGTAGGCGATGACCTTCATGCGCAGGCCCTGCGCGCGCTCGGCCACCAGGCGGCCGATGTTGCCGATGCCGATGATGCCGAGCAGCTTGTTCGACAGCTCCGAGCCGGTGAAGCGCGACTTCTCCCACTTGCCGGCCTTCATCGAGGCGGTGGCCTGTGGAATCGAGCGCGCCAATGCCAACAGCATGCTGATCGCGTGCTCGGCGGTCGTGATGTTGTTGCCGCCCGGCGTGTTCATCACCGCGATGCCACGGCGCGTGGCGGCCGGGACGTCGATGTTGTCGACGCCGATGCCGGCGCGCCCGATGACGCGCAGCTTGTGCGCCGCTTCGAGCACGGCCTCGGTCACCTGGCTCGAGCTGCGCACGATGAGCGCGTCGTAGGTCCCGATCGTCCGGCAGAGCTCCTCGGCGCTCAGGCCGGTGCGCTCGTCGACGACCAGATGCCCGTCGGCCACCGGTTGCGTGAACACGGCGAGCCCTTCCGGGGCGAGTTTGTCCGCAATCAGAACCCGATACACGGTCATCTCCTCAGTCGGGCAGCGCCGCGAGCAGCACGGTCTCGGCTGCCCCGACGCCGCGCCCCAACTCGACCGGATGGCCGAAGTGCCGCAGCGCCATCTCCAACGCCGCGACGGCGCTGATCGTGTCGAACGCGCCCATGTAGCCGAGATGGGCAATGCGCACGATCTTGCCCTTCAGGTGGTCCTGGCCGCCGGCGAACACGACTCGCATGCGGTCGCGCAGATAGGCGAACAGCTTGCTGCCGTCGATCCCCTCCGGCACGTAGACGCCGGTCACCGCGGGGCTCGGATTGTCAGGCGCCACCAGGCGCAAGCCGAGTGCCAACGCCGCCGCGCGGGTCGCCTCGGCCAGGCGCGCGTGGCGCGCGAAGACGTGTTGCAACCCTTCCTCCTGCATCATCGCCAGCGCCTCGTGCAGGCCGATGACCAGGGAGATCGCCGGCGTCCACGCTGTCGTGTTCTTCGCCTGGTTGGTGCGCTCGCGCGGCAGGTCGAAGTAGAAGCGCGGTTGGCGCACCGTCTCGACCCGCGCCCAGGCGCGCTGGCTGAGCGCGATCAACGCCACGCCGGGCGGCAGCATCAAGGCCTTCTGCGAGCCGGTGATCAGCACGTCGACGCCCCACGCATCCATCGGGATGTCGTAGACACCGACGGCGGTGATGCCATCGACGACCAGCAGGACGTCGCGGCGGCGCGTCACCGCCGCCAGTTGCTCGATCGGGTGGACCGCCGCCGTCGACGTCTCGCTCGCCTGCACCAGGACGCCGCGCACGTTGGGATGCGCCTCGAGCGCCTCCTCGATCTGTTCGGGCCGCACGGCGCGGCCCCATTCGACGCGGATCTCGATCGGCCGTACGCCGAAGGTGGTCGCGAGCTTGCCCCACCGTTCGCCAAACTTGCCGCCGTTGACGACGATCACCTCGTCGCCCGGCGCGAAGCAGTTGTTGACCGCCGCTTCCATCGCGCCGGTCCCCGACGAGGCCAGCACCAGCACGTCTTCCTTGGTCTGATACAGCCAGCGCAGCCGCTCGCGCAGCTCGGCAAACAGGGCGCTGAACTGCGGCGTCCGGTGGTGGAACATAGGCTGCGCCATGGCCAAGCGGACGCGCGCCGGGACGGGGGTGGGACCGGGGGCGAGCAACAGTTGCTTGATCACGAGAGCCTCACGAAGTCGATGCGGGCAGTGCCCGAACCTCTAGTTTCCAGAGGCCCAGGCGGTCGGCCAACTGCCGTTCAGCACTCCCCCGTGGTCGATTCCACGCCGCGCCAGTCGTGCAGGAGTAACGATGTGAGGTTTCAGGCAGTACCCGATCAATCCGGGGGAGTCAATGCGACCCGGGCCGCCGTGGCTCAGCGTCGAAAGCCGTTCGCCGCCAGGCTCATAAACTCCTGCCGCGTCTCCTGATGGGACCGAAAGACACCCAGCATCGTGCTGGTGACGACGCTCGAGTTCTGCTTCTCGACGCCGCGCATGCGCATGCACAGATGCTCCGCCTGGAGCACCACGCCGACGCCCTGCGGATCGAGCTCGTCCATCAGAATGTTGGCGATCTGGGCGGTCATGCGCTCCTGCACCTGCAGGCGCCGGGCGTAGACCTCGACCAGCCGCGCCAGCTTGCTGATGCCGACGATCTTGCGCTTCGGAATGTAGGCCACATGCGCCTTGCCGAAGAACGGCAGGATGTGGTGCTCGCACATCGAGAAGAAGTCGAGGTCCTTGAGCACGATCATCTCTTGGTAATCCTCGGTGAACAGCGCACCGTTGATCACCGACTTCGGGTCCTCGTCGTAGCCCTTGGTGAGGAAACGCAGCGCGCGCGCGACGCGGTCCGGCGTCTTCAGCAATCCCTCGCGCGCCGGATCCTCTCCGAGCTCCGCCAGGATGGCGCCCACATGCGTAACGATTGAATCGCTGTTCATGGGCGGGGATTGTACTCGACCGGAGCGGCGCGACAAGCACCGGGCCGGGGGACCGCTCTAGCGGCTGCGCCGCTCGACGGCCTTGACCTTCTGGTACTTGCGGTAGTCGTAGCCCGTGGCCATCGCCATGAGCATCGCTTCCATCCCGCCATCCTTCTCGCGGCGCAGGATGAGCAGGCGCTCGAAGAAGTCCTGGAAGTCCTTGTTGATGCGCTTTCGCTCGTCGACGGGATTGAGGAAGAAATCGCGCAGGCGGGTCACCGTGAAACGGAACGCCGAGAAGCGCAGCTCGTTGGGAAACGCGTCCCACTCGGCCAGCGACAGCGTGCGCAAGGTCTCGTAGCCGGCGATCAACGCCTCGAACTTCTTCAACCCATAGCGCCCGTTCTCGAAGCACAGGGAGTTGACCGCGGTGGCCAGATCGAAGATGAACTTGCCGCGTCCCGCCGCCTCGAAGTCGAGCACCGCGACCACCTTGTCGCCCTTGAGCATCACATTGTCAGCGAACAGATCGCCGTGGATGATGCCCTTGGGCAGCTTGGTTTCGAGGTAGTTCTGCAGGTACTCGAGCTCTTCGTCCAGCGTGCGGACGATCTTCTTCAGGTAGTGGGGCAGACGCCCGCGTACGCCAGCGTAGATCTCGGCGACGCGATCGAAGCTGAAACGGCTGTCCACACCCTTCTTGTACGCCTTGGTGATCAGGTGGAGATCGGCCATCACGCGCCCGATCGTCTCGAGCTGGACCGCATTCAGATCGTCCGGAGCAACGCTGTGGCCGTCGATGTATCGATAGAC
>JBOHWA010000393.1:0-2922 GCA_050735855.1 Binatia bacterium | reverse complement strand
CGCCAAGGCGGCGACGGTGCTGGCGCGCGACATCGTGCGCGAGATCCAGCGCCGCGGCCTGCCGCCGGGCGCCAAGCTGCTCTCGGAGCAGAAGATGGTCGAGCGCTACGGCGTCGCGCGTGGCTCGCTGCGCGAGGCGCTGCGCTATCTCGAGTTGCAGGGCGTGCTGCGCATCAAATCGGGGCCGGGCGGCGGGCCGCAGATCGACACGCCCAACGGCCGCCACTTCGCCAGCACCCTGTCGCTCATGCTGCAGTGTGTCGGGGCGCGCTTCCGCTCGATCATCGAGACGCGCTGGGTGGTCGAGCCCGGGTTGGCGGCGCTGGCGGCGGAGCGGGCGAGCCCGGCCGACCTCGACGCGTTGCGCGCCTCGCTGGCGGCGATGCGCGCCGCGCTCGGCGATGCGGCGCGCTTTCAGGAGGAGCACCGCCGCTTCCACGATCTGCTCGCCCTGGCATCGGGCAACCCGGTGCTGCGCTTTCTGCTGCCGGCGTTGCATTGGATCTCGGACGGCGCCGCCATCGCCTACAACCCGGCCGAGCGCCGCCGCGTGCTGCGCGCCACGCGCGCGATCCTGGCGGCGATCGAAGCGGGCGATGGCCCGCGTGCCTACCAGGCGATGCAGCGCTTCTTCTCCGCCTCGCTCGCCTACCTCGACCGCACATATCCCGAGGCGCTGGCGCGCCCGCTGTCCTGGGCGGACTTCGATCGCTGAAGCGGCGCGCCCCGGGCGCGGACGGCGGGCGGCTTACAGCGGCGGCTTCCAGTCGGCGTTCGCCCACTCGATCAGCGCCGCCGCACCGCAGCTCTCGGCATCGGTCGGCAGGTATCGGTGCGCGATGCCGAAGACACTCCAGCCCTCGGCCAGGTGCACCGAGAGGACGGGGTCGGCCAGTCGCCGCGCGGCGACCTCGGCGGCGTACTGCTCGGGCGTCATCTGATCGGCGTGCAGGTGATAGCCGGGGATGCGCGACCCGGCGCGGATCCGCCGCAGGCCGCGCCGGCGCACCAACTCGCGGGTCTTCTCGATCAGCACGCGGCTCAGGCCGTGATGCTGGTGGTCGGGATGCACCATCATCTCGGCGCCGTAGAGCGTATGGCCGCGCGCGTCGTGGTTCAGAAAGGTGCCGTCGCCGGTGATGTGGTCCCAACTGCTCTCGTCGCCGTACTCGGCCCATTGCACGATCAAGGTCGCCTGCACGCCGGCGACCTGCCGCGTCGGCTCGTGCTCGACGACGAACTGCCCTTCGCGGAACACGTGGCAGTGATCGAGGAGCTGTTCGACCGAATAGGGCGCCTCGTCGGGATAGACCAACCGGCAGATCTCGATGATCGCGTCGGCGTCGTCGTCGCGCATGGTGCGAACCGCGTACCCGGGGCGCATCTCCATGGCCTGATCCTAGCTGAGCCTGGCCCAGGATATCGAGCGACCCGGCCTGTCTCGACTGCCGCGCGGACGAGCTGCTAAGACGCGATCGGTCATGTGTGGACGTCGACGGCTCAGCCGCTTGCGCCTGGCGGTGGCGCTCGCTGCCATCACCCTGGCCGCAGGCTGCGGCTTCCGCGATCTGCGCCGCAACCTGGAGGCCCACGATCGTTTTGGCGTCGTGCGCGGCTGGGTGAGCGCCGACGATCTAGGCGATGCGCCGCTCCTGGTCGTGGTCAGCGGTGGCACTCCGGAGCGTGTGTTCGATGTCTTCGCGCTGACCCAGGCCGGCCAGTACTTCTTCATGCTGCCGGCGGGAACGTACAAGGTCGCGGCATTCGTCGACCGCGACGGCAACCTGGCCTATCAACCGGATCAGGACCCGAGCGGTCGCTATCCCCATCCAATCACGCTGACGGATGGCGGCAGTGTGACCGACGTCGATGTCCATGTCGTCCCCAACAGCCCCTCCGTCTTCGACATCCCGATCGCCGTGGCGCCCGAGGGGGTCAGGGGCGTCCCGTATCTCCCCGATTCCAACCTCGGCGTCGTCACCGATCTCGCCGACCCGCGCTTCTCCGAGGCCAACGCCGCCAACGGACTGTGGCGACCGGTGGATTTCATCTTCCAGGTCGGCGCCGGCATCTACTTCCTCGAGCCCTACGATCCCGACAAGATTCCCGTCGTTTTCGTGCACGGCGCGCTCGGCCACCCCGGCAACTGGCGCTTCCTGATCGAGCAGCTCGATCGCAGCCGCTTCCAGCCCTGGCTGGTGTACTACCCGACCGCGGCGGGACTGGGGGCGGTGGCCGAATCGCTCGATCGATGGCTGCGCTGGCTCGCCGTCGTGCACGGCTTCGAGCACTACGCCATCGTGGCGCACAGCATGGGCGGTCTGGTGGCGCGCGGCTACGTCAACGGGCTGGCGGACGGTGCCTCGCTCGACGCGCCGGACGTGCTGGTCACCATCGCGACGCCGTGGTTGGGGCACGAGTCGGCGGCGGTCGGCGTGCGGCGCGCGCCGGTGGTGGCGCCGTCGTGGTTCGACATGGCGCCGGGCAGCCCGTTCCTCGCCGCGCTCTTTGCCCAGCCGCTGCCGGCGGACACGGCCTTCGATCTGTTGTTCGCCTACGGCGGCAGCCCGCGCCGCGGCCCGTCCAACGACGGCGTCGTCACGCTCGCCAGCCAACTCCCGGCATCGGCGCAGTTCCAGGCCCAGCGCATCTTCGGTATCGATGCCGGTCACATGGCGGTCCTCTCGGATGCCGAGACGGCGCACGAGCTCAATGCGCTGCTGGCAACGCTGGCACCGTAGGAGGCATCGGATGGACGGCATCCATGATCTGGGCGGGATGAATGGCTTCGGCCCGGTGGCGGTCGAGCCCGACGAGCCGGTGTTCCACGAGCCCTGGGAGGCCATCGCCTTCGCCCTCAACGCGCTCGGCATCGCCGTGCTCGGCGCCTACAACGTCGATGAGTACCGCCACGCCATCGAG
>JBOHWA010000392.1:0-2487 GCA_050735855.1 Binatia bacterium | reverse complement strand
GCGCCGGGGGTGGCGGGCGGGGTGCTCGTCGCCGGCCCGGCGCCGAGGGCCCGGCGCCCTCCAGGGGCGAAGCGCGGCGGGCCTGGGCGGCGGGAGAGTCATTGCAGCACCGCCACCAGCTAGCGCTGCCGCAAGTTTCGCTGCAGGGTGCTCCGACTTTGTTCGATTGATCCGCGAGTCGCTCGATCGCGGCATGTGCGTTGCTTCTCGCAGTCGACGCTCGGGGGAGGGGAAGATGCCGCTATCGCTTGGCGCACGGGCTGCCTGGGCGACGATGACGATCGTGCTCGCCGTGTCGGCTCGGCCGGCGACGGCGCGCGAGGTCGCCTACGTCGCCCATCCCGGCGACGACAGCGTGTCGGTGGTCGACCTCGACACCGGCGTGCTCACCGCCCGCATCGTGCTCGGCGACGCGACGGCACCGACCGGCTTCGCGCTCAGGCCGGGCGGCGTGGGCCTGGTGGCGCTCAACGGCGACGCGGGCACGCTCGCCTTGCTCGATCCCGCCACGCTGGCGGTCCAGGCCGTGGTGCCCACCGGCGGCCAGGCCAGCGCCATCGCCTTCCATCCCGACGGTGACCGGGCCTACCTCACCGGATATGGCTGCAGCGTCTCGGTGGTCAGCCTGAGCCAGCGGCGCGTGCTCGACACCATCCCGACCGGCTACAACTCACGCGCCCTCGCGCTGACGGCCGACGGCGGCCAGCTGTACGTCGCGACCGATCGCGAGGTGATCGTCATCGACACGGCGCGCCAGACGATCGTCGCGGCGCTGCCAACCGACGGCGTCGAAAGCCTCCATCTCAGCCCGGACGGCCGCACGGTCTTCGCGCTGGGCCCCTACTATGCCGCTCCGTTGCTGATCGACACCGACACGTTCGAGGTCCACACGCTCGACGACCCCAGGGGCGACGCGCTCGCCTTCGCCGGCGCGCAGCGCGCCTACCTGCGCACCTACGACGGCCTGGCGGTGATCGACACCGCCGACCGCAGCGTGCGCTCGCTGATCCCGCTGTCCGGGATCGGCAAACTCGCCGCGGCGCCGGACGGGCGATCCATCTATGCGATCAACGTGCTCTACGCCGACGACGGGATCCACGTCCGCCTCAACGTGGTCGATACCGCCAGCGACCGCGTCACCGCCGGCATCGACCTGGCGCAGTGGGTCGACGCCATCACCGTCAGCGCCGACGGCCGCTCCCTCTTCCTCGCCCAATCGGGCGCCGTCGCCGTGTTCGACACCGCCACCCTCGAGGAACGCGACAGCGTGCTCGACGCGCCGGCGAGCGAGCTGCTGAGCGGACCCGCCGCCGTCTACGCGCTCGGCAATGGTGCCATCAGCGCCATCGACCCCGCCGCGCTGCGCCGCGTCGCGCGCACCGCCGGCGCCCAGCCGGTGGCGATCGCCGCCAGCGCCGACGGCCGCACCGTCGCGATCGCCAACCAGCGCAGCGACCGCGTGGCCATCGTCGATTCCGCCACCAACCTCGTCACCGCCACGATCGCGGTGGGCGACGCGCCGCTCGGCGTTGCGGTCTCCCCCGACGGGGCGCGCGCCTACGTCCTACACTACAATGCCGTGTCGATGATCGACGTTGCCAGCTCCGCCATCGTCCTGACCGCGCCGGGCCTGTGCGACGACTACACCGCCGCCCGCGCCTTCGCGCTCAGCGCCGACGGCACCCGACTGCTGGTGCTCTTCGGCGGCGACTACACCCGCTTGGTCGCCCTCGACGCGGCCACGCTCGCCGTCGCACAGTCCTTCACGCTGGACGACGACAGTCCCAGGGGTTTGGCGATATCCGCCGACGGCCGGACCGCGTTCGTCGGCGCCTCCACCGTCTTCGGTGGCGCGCAGTTGCTGGTGGTCGATGTACCGCGCGAGACCGTGCGGAGACGCATCGATCTCGCCGCCCTGCCGTTGGCGATCGCCTTCGACGACCAACGCAATCGAGCCTACGCGACCCTGGGCTACGACGGTTCGATCGCGGTCGTCGATCCGGCGGCCGGCGAGTTGGAACAGTCGATCGACATGACCGGCCCCGCGGCCGTCGCCGTCCTCGGCACCCATGCGGTCGTCGCCCAGCCCGGCGCCAACGCGCTGACCGTGATCGCGACCGGCCAATGGCAGGTGACCTCGACGATCGCCCTGCACGCTCCGCCGGGAGCGCTGGCGGTGGCCGAGGTCGCCGCGGCATCGCCACCGCCGGCAACTGCGACGCCGCCCCCGACGCCGACGCCCGCGGCGCAGCGCTCGCTCGCGTTCGTCGGCGCCGACGACGGGCGGCTGTATGTCATCGACCTGCAGCAGCGCACCGTCACGGCGACGCTCGACCTCGGCCGCGGCGCCCAACTGGAAGCGATCGGACTCAGCCCCGACGGCCGCACTGCGCTGGTGGCGGACAGCCACCGCTCGTTCGTCTACGCGGTCGACACCGTCGCCAACCGCCTGCGCGGCAGCATCGTCGTCGGTGCGCAGCCGAGCGA
>JBOHWA010000391.1:0-5066 GCA_050735855.1 Binatia bacterium | reverse complement strand
GCGCAGCGCCGGGTCGTCGAGCAGTCGGGCGAGGGCGCCGGCCAGACCCTCGGCGTCGCGCGGCTCGACCAGCAGACCGCTGATGCCGTCGTCGATCAGCTCCGGAATCGCGCCGGAGCGACTGCTGACTATCGGCAGGCCCATGGCCATCGCCTCGATGATGGTGTTCGGAGTCACGTCGCGCCGTCCATCGGCCGCCGGCACGGCCGGCAGGCAGTAGATGTCGGCCTCGTCGTACTTGGCGCGCACCGCGGCGAACGGGCGCGGGCCGAGGAAGCGCACGACGTCGCCCAGGCCGAGTTCGCGGTGCAGCCGGCGCAGCAGCACGTAGTGGTTCGTCTCTCGTCCTTCACGTCCGCCGATGATCTCGCAGCGGAACACCCGTCCGGCATCCGCGAGCAGGCGGCAGGCGCGCAACAGCACGTCGAGCCCCTTGGGCTCGACCAGGCGCGCTACCGAGAGGATGAGCGGCACGGCGTTGGCCGGCCGCTCCGCCGACCGCAGGCGGGCGAGATCGACGCCCTCGGAGATCAGATGGACCGGCGTCGTCGCGCCGGGCGGCAACCAGCTGCGGATGGTCGCTTCGTTGTAGCGGGCGTTGGTGACGATGAAATCGGCGTGCCCGAGCCGTTCGCCCAGGCCGTGCCGCGCGGTGTCCCTGTACAGGTCGGAGGCGCGCGCCTGAACCGAGAAGCCGATGCCCGCCAGTCGGGCGGCGAGCAGCGCGACGATCGCGTCGCCGGTCGCCCAGGGCGCATGGACGTGCGTCGCGCCGCGCGCCGCCAGGACGCCGGCCAGACGGACCGCGCCGCACCAGATGGCCCGGTCGTGCGCGCGGTGCTTCTCCGCCGCGTGGCGCCGGCCGCGCACGTAGCGATAGAGCTGCGCCACGGTCCATGGACGCCGGACGAGGAAGCTGAACAGCGCCGCCGGCGGACGCCGCGGCAGCGGACCGAGATAAAGGGTCCGCGCGGCCGCCGCGCGCGCCTCGTCGTCGAAGAGCTGGGGATCGTGCGGCGCCTGGGCGATGACGTCGAGGCACACGCCGCGCTCGCGCAGCGCCGCCACTTCGCGCTGGATGAACGTCTCGCTCGCCGCCGGGTAGCTGCGGACATAGTAGGCGAGCCGCACGGCAGCGGGCGTCGTCCGCTCACGGCGCGGCGGCAGGGGCGACGCCGACAGGCGGGTCGTCACGCGCCGGTACGCGGCCGCCGCCAGCGGCGCCCAGACGCGCCAGCGCACGGTATTGAGCAACCGCCGGCCTCGGCGCCGGAGGGCGATCGCAGACGGACGCACGCCGTCGTGCCACTGTTCGCGCAGCGCGCGCCGGAGATTGAGGCGCGCGCGGTGCGCAAAGGTGATCCGCCCAGCGCGAATCAAGCGCCGCAGGACGACGTGCATCCGCCACACCACGCGCGGTCCGCGCAGGCCCAGGCTGGCGACGGTGTTGGCGCGGTGCATGCGGCGCGCGTAGAGAAACTCGGGCACCAGCACGATACGGTGTCGCTCGGCGACGCGCAGCGCCATGTCGTAGTCGATCGCGAAGCTGAGCTGCTCGTCGAAGCCGCCGAGCTCCTCCAGCACCCGGCGCGGAAACGCGCGCAGCGCGTTGCTGACGCAGCGCCGCTGCATGGCGTGCCGATAGTCGAGCGTCGGCGGCCGGTCGCGGTGGAAGATCGCCCAGCGCTCGGCGAACTCGTCGCGGGTGGTCAGGCCGTCCTGGTCGACGTCGAAGTAGTAGCAGTGCGCCTGGCCGGCGGCCGGGTCGGCGGCCAGCGCGTCGACCAGGCGGCGCAGCGCCCCCGGCAGGATGTAGTCGTCGGCGTCGACGTGCGCGACGTACGGGGCGCGGCCGTGGCGGAGAATGATGTTGTGGCAGGCGCCGATACCGCGGCGCTGCGCGTTGCGCAGCACCGTCAGGCGCGGATCGCGGATCGATTCGGCGATGGCGGCCGTATTGTCCTCGGAGGCGTCGTCGAGCACGATCAGCTCGAGCGCGATGTCGAGCTGGCCCAGCACGCTGTCGATGGCGCGGCGGATGAACGGCGCGGCGTTGTGCGCCGGCATGGCGACGGTCACCCGCGCGGTGCCGCCGGTGACCGCGCCCACGCGCGCCTCCACTGCGGGCGTCGAGTGAGGAGTGGGGACGTCCATCGCTGTCACAGCGCCGCCAACGTCGCGACCAGGTCGGCCGTACCGCCGTCGAGCCAGTCGCGCCGGTGGTCGTCGATCGGCCGCACCAAGGCATGCGCGATGCGCTCGACGAATGCGGCGGCCGTGGTGTCGGCGACCCGCAGTTCCTCGGCGCACAGCTCGAAGGCGCCGCAGTTCGGCGACGCGACGGCATTGCAGTCCATCGCGGCGGCGGCGAACAGGCCGAGCGGCGCCGGGTCGGCGAGGCCGGGCGCGACCACGACCTTGCTGCGGCCGAGGACCTCATAGAGCGCCGCGCGCGGGAGGACGCCCAGCCGGCGCACGCCGATCGGAGCGGGGCACTCGCCGACCAGTGCGATGCGCCGATCCGGCAGGCGCGCGGCGATGCGCTCGACGAGCGGCAGCCCGCGCGCCGCCGCGTCCCAGCGGCCGGCGACGAACACCACCTCGATGTCGCGCGCGGCGAACGGGCGCCGCAGCGCGCAAAAGCGCGCCGCCTCGGCGGCGATCACCTCGGCGGCCGAGATCGCGCGGTCGTACATCTTGCCGGCGTGCGCCGGGAAGAAGTGCTCCTGCGCCGTGCGGGCCAGCGCCGACGGCAGAATCAGCAGATCACATGCCTGGATGGCGGCCAGCTCAGCGTCGTCGCGGCCGGGCGGAAAGATCACACCGCGCTCGAGGGCCGCGCGGAAACCGACGAAGTCGCGCACCGCGCCGTCGGCAATCAGTGTCTCGAGCCGTGCGCAGTGCGTGCCGATCAGGACGAGCGGCACTTGCGCCGATGCGTGCCGGATCAGGCGGGCGGTATCGACCTCCCAGGCGACGGCGACGTCCGGGGCGAACGCGGTGAGCACCTCGTCCAGCGCCGCCCGCCCGCTCGCCGGCGCCTCGCCGATGAGGCATCGCCGCACGCCGCCGAGCTGGTCCGGATCCTCGCACCCCTCGCCGAGCAGGTGGTGGAAGTAGGCGACGTCGGATTCGGTCAGCAGGTTTACCAGCCGCGCATCGAACCCCGTCTCGGCGAGGTTGGCATGCAGCGCGTAGGCCCACGGGTTGGCGTCGCCCCATGCGGGCACGCCGCGGCACACCGACAGCAGGCGTCGACGGCTCATCCCCGGTCCGCGTCGTGACGTCGCCGCGTCACGGGTTGCGGTGCCCGCCGGCGCCGCGCGCTGGCGGCGGCGCCCGAAGGGCGTCGTAGAAGCGCCGAACCTCGTCGAAGCCGGGCGGCGTGAGCGCGGCACGGAAGTCTTTCGCAACGCCGTCGCCATCGTGCGCGAGGAGGGCCGACGACATCACGCCCATCAGCGCCGCGAGGTTGAGCTCCGTCGGGTCCTCGAGGACGCGCTCGAGGAATATCGCCGGGTACGGTTCGAACCATTGCAGCGCCTGCGGCTGGCGGCGCCGTCGACTCTCCAGCGTCGCATATCGCTCGTAGATCGTGCGCGCGGTCCAGTGCGTGCCGTGCAGGCCGAGGATACCGGCATCGCCGCCCGGGTCGTCACACACGCGCTCGGTCGCGTAGCCGTCGTCGCGCATCTGCCGCGCCTGCAATTTCTCGAACGCCTGTGCGTCGCCGAACGGATAGCGGCGGACGATCGCGTGCCGATAGATCTTCACCCCCTCGATGCGGCGGTCGAGATGGGCGTCCCACAGGTCGCCGACCACCATCGCGACGCGCGCCTCGGCGGCGGCGATCCGCTCATACAGCGTGCGCACGGCGTGCGGGTGCAGCAGCATGTCCTCGTCCACCTGGACAAAATACGGCGTCGCGCAGCCGTCGAGCATGCGTTGGAAGGCGGCATTCATGGGCGCGACGCGATCGATGATCTCGACGCGGACGGCGCAGTCCTGCAGATCGAGCAGGTCGCGGCAGGCGGCGTAGCTCGGCGCGCCCACCGTGGTGACGAAGGCGGTGACCTGCGCGGTGAGATCGCGACGCGCTCGGTCGTCCGCACGCCGGCCGGCGAGCACGTCCCGGAAGGCCGCGAAGAACGCGCTGGCGCGGCGGTCCCATCCCCACGCCCGGATGTCGCCCTGCATCGCCGTCGCCAGCCGGACATGGCCGGCGCAAGCCGTGCGCGCGGCTGCGACGAAGGCGTCGAGCGTGCGCTCGACCAGGAAGCCGTTGTCACCGTCGCGGATCAGCTCCGGCATGTTGCCGACCGGCGTCGAGACGACGGTGCAGCCGCAGGCCGCCGCTTCGAGCGCCGGGTTGGGTGTGCCTTCCGCGGCGCTGGTGCACACCAGCACCGTGCCGCGGTCGTACCACGCGGCCATGGCCGCCGGATCGCGTTTGTCGTCGCCGAACGAGTCGACCAGCAGCAGCTCGCAGTCGATGCCGAGCGCGCCGAGGCGCTGCTGCAGCGGCCGCGCGATCCGATCGTAGCCCTTGCGCCGGCGGCCCCGCTCGGAGCCGGCCCACAGCACGCGCGGCGGGCGCGCGGCGAGCGGCGTGGCGACGCGGAAGACGTCGAGGTCGACGCCGTTGGGCAGCAGATAGGTGCGCGGCAGCTGCCCGACCCGCCGCCAGGCGGTGGCGTTGTTGATCACCATTGCGTCGGCGGCCCGGTAGGCGTCGAAGAAGAGGGGAATCTGCAGCGGCCAGCCGGCGTTCCACGAGCCGACGAGCGTGCTCCGCCAGCCGCGCGCGTCGAGTGCGCGGCGCACCGGCACGACGGCCGGCGTCGACAGCACGAATACCAGGTCCGGTTCGTCGCCCAGCGCCGCGGCCATCGCGTCGGGCCGGTCGAAACGCTGCAGCTCGGCGAGCGAGACGTCGAACTCGGCCGGCGCGTGCTGCTGCAACGCCCGGGCGCGGTGGTGATAGGCCCAGCCGTCGACGTCGTAGAGAATCCTCAGCGTCGGCACGAGTCGATCTCGGAGATGCCTCTTCGCACCGCCGTCCGCGG
>JBOHWA010000390.1:0-2656 GCA_050735855.1 Binatia bacterium | reverse complement strand
GACATGCCGACCTCGATGAGCAGCATGCCCGCGGCGTTCGCACTCTCGCCGGCGGCTGGCTGCCGGGTGGAACCGAGTTCGGCCGGCAGGCAGCTCGGCGTGATCTCGTGCTCGGCCATGATGAAGGCGCGGTGCACAAGGTTCTTCAGCTCGCGCACGTTGCCCGGCCAGGCGTGGCGCTGGAGGACGTCGTGGGCCGCCGCGCTCCAGCGCTTGCTGGCGCCGTTGGTCTGGTTGAGCTCGGTGAGGAAGTGCTGCGCCAATGCCACGATGTCGCCCTCGCGCTGGCGCAGGGGCGGCAGCGCGATGGGAAAGACGTTGAGGCGGTACCAGAGGTCCTCGCGCAGGCGCCCTTCGCGCACTGCCTGTTCCGGCACGCGGTTGGTGGCGGCGATGACGCGCACGTCGACCGCAATCGATTGCTCGCCGCCGAGGCGCGTCACCGTGCCGGTCTCCAGCACGCGCAGCAGCTTGACCTGCAGCTCGATCGGCATCTCGGTGACTTCGTCGAGGAACAGCGTCCCGCCGCTGGCCTGTTCGAAGTAGCCGCGGTGCAGGCGGTCGGCGCCGGTGAAGCTGCCCTTCTCGTGACCGAACAGCGTGCTCTCGATCAGGCTGGGGGACATCGCGCCGCAATTGACCGGCACGAAGGCGCCTTTGCGGCGGCGGCTCAGCCCGTGCACGGCCGCGGCGACCACTTCCTTGCCGGTGCCACTCTCGCCGATGACGAACACCGTGGCGTCGGTGGGAGCGACGCGCCCGATGAGGTCGTACACGGCGCCCATGGCCTCCGAGCCACCCACCAACGGCCCGAAGCGCCCCAACCGCCGCAGCTCGCCGCGCAGCGTGCCCACCTCGGCCTGCAACTCGCGGGTGCGCAGGACATTGGCGAGGATGGTCTTGAGGCGTGCAATATCGACCGGTTTGGTCAGATAGTCGGCGGCGCCCAGGCGCAGCGCCTCGACGGCCGTGTCGACACTGGCGTGCCCGGTGATCAACACCACGGCCACGCCCGCCCCCGCCGCCTCCTGTAGCAGATCGAGGCCGCTCCCGTCGGGGAGCATGAGGTCGGTCAGCAGGACATCGACGGCGCCGCTCGCCAGCACCGCGCGCGCGGCCGCCGCCTCGCCCGCGCCGCTGACCGTGAACCCCTCGGCCTCGACCAACTCGGTCAAGGCCTCGAGCGAGGCGCGATCGTCCTCGACCAACAGCGCGTGCGGCATGCCGGCTACCTTACAGGCAGCCGGCCGGCACGCCAACGAGGCGAAGGACCGCTACACCCGGCCCACCAGCACCAGAATCAACACGACGATCACGACGGTGCCGAGCACCCCGCTCGGGGCGTAACCCCACTCACGGCTGTGCGGCCAGGCGGGCACCGCGCCGAGCAGGGCCAGGACAAGCACGATCAACAGGATGGTCATCAACATGGGGCCTCCTCACGGTCAGGGGTCGCGTAGTTGATCCGTCGCACGCCGGGTGGTGACGGTGGTCACCACCCGGGCGCGTCGGAGCGCTCAGTTCACCTCCACCTGCAACTCATCCACCACCGAGCGCACGCCGTTGGTCGAACGGGCCAACGTCAACGCCCGCAGGCGATCGGTCTGGCTGTCGACGGTACCGGTCAGGCGGACGACGCCGTCCTTCACCTCGACGCTGATATCGGCGTCATCGATGACATCGTCGTCGACCTTCTTGGCCACCTGGTCCTTGATCTCGCTGTCGTTGGCCTTCACCGCCTCCTGGGCAGCCGGGGCCACGACCTGGAGCTGGTTGTTGACCTTGGTCACACCGCTCACCTTGCCCGCTTCAGCCGCGGCGGCCTGCTTGGCTGCCGCCGTCGGCACCATGCCGAACAACGTGACGACGCCGTTGCGCGTGTCGACGTTGATGTCGGTCGACGGCGTCTGATCATTGGCCATCAGCCGCACCTTGGCGGCGGTGGTGATCCACATGTCGGAGACGGCACCGCCGGCGTCGGCGACCGCGCCGCTGGCGCTGGCGCCTGCGTCCTTGGCAGCCTGCGTGGTGGAGTCGCGCCAGATCTCCGCGTCGCTCAGCGTCGCCGGGCTCTTCACCTGGCTCGACACCTGGCGCACGCCAGCCACGGCGCGCACATCCTCGACCGCGCGCACGTGGTCGCTGAGGGTCGCCGCACTGCCGCTCAACACCACCACGCCCTTGTTGACCGAGGTCACGTCGATGTCGCTGTCGGCCAGCGCCTTGTCCTGCGCCAGTGTGCGTTCGACGTTGGCCTTGATCTGCTCGTCGCTGGCCGCGACGGCATCCTGCTTCGCCGGCGCGACGACGGCGAGCATATTGCGGATCTCCTTCACCCCCTCGATGGCGCGCGCGGCCTGCGTCGCCGTGGCCTTCTCAGCCTCGGTCGCGACGGTGCCGTGCAGCGTCACCCGTCCGTCGATGGTGTCGACGTTGACGTCGGTGCTGCTCACGCCTTCGGTGGTCATCAACGCGAGCTTCACCTTGGTGGTCACCCAGGCATCCGGCGGCGTCGCCGCCGTCGCGGTCGTGCTGAGCGCCAGGCCGGCAATCAGCGCGCCGCCGAGAGCCAGACGGCGCCAGAGAATCGACTGTTTCATTGTCTCCTCCTTCTTCTGTGCCCCAAGGCACGTCGTGGAACGTCCGAGCGGTCGAT
>JBOHWA010000389.1:0-3390 GCA_050735855.1 Binatia bacterium | reverse complement strand
GCCCGACGCTGCGCCGTGCGCTGCGCCAGCGGCACGGCGAAGCGCTGGCCGTCGCCGCGTTGCTCGCGGCCTTCCCGCTCGCCGCCGCGGTGCTGGTCTATCCGCTCGCCCATTACCTGCTGGTACCGGCGACGCTGCTGCTCTTCGTCGCCGTGCTGGCCGTGGCGCAGCTCCTGCCGCCGCCGCGCGCGCCGTTCACGTGGGGGCGCGGCGCGCTGGCTGTGCTGATCGGGCTGGCGGCGGTGCCGAAGCCCTTCGCACTGCCCGGCGACCGCGGCGTCGACGGGGCGATGCTGGTCGGCCGCGTCAGCGTCGCACGCCCCGTCACCGACACCATCACGTTCGTGCGCGGGCTCGGGCTGCCCGCGCCGGTCCAGGTGCTGACCTTCACCGACGGCCTCGGCGAGTTGCTGGGCGACGGGTTCGAGGAGGTGAAGGCCTGGCAGAAGCCGGCCGGCCAGCCGCTCGCCGACTACCTGCGCAGCCGCGGCGTCGATCTGATCGCCACCCTCGACGGCGGCAAGAAGAGCTTCTTCCTCGACGACCCGTACTGGCAGGTGCTGCAGGAGACCCCGGAGGCGGCCGGACTGGTGCTGCTCGGCGTCCCCGGCCACCCGCGCGCGCGCCTCTACCTGCGCCGCGAGCTGCTGCCGCCGGGCATCGCGCCACGCCCCCCAGAGGCTGCCCTGTTTGAACTTGCCGCGCCACCGGAGTGATCCTTCCGACGCCGGATCAAAATACGTGACCGGTGACCGGGCTTTGCCCAGAGTAGAAAACGCAAAACACGGATTACACGGATACGAGCCGAGGAAACGGATTTTCTGAGGGTTCTCTCCGTGAAATCCGTCAATCCGCGTAATCCGTGGTCGGCTTTTCGCCTTCATGGGCAAAGCCCGGTCACCGGTCACGCCTCTATCTGATCGTTTCCCCTTGCCTTTTGGGGGTATGGGCTCGAAAGTGGGCGATGCGCTGGTAGGCAGCTCGGGGTGGTGGTGACCGGGCATGAACCGGCCAATGACAGCCGGCCGCGGCGCGGGGAGGGCAGCGATGAGCCACGATGATCGGCGTGAGGTTCTCGAACGGCTCGCGGCGCTCGAGCGCCGCCTCGGCGGCGGGCTCGACGAGTCGCACGACGGGTGCGAGCACCGCGACCACCGACACGGGCGCGACCACGGGCGCCGCGGCGGCGGCGACTTCGACGAGAAGCGCATCATCGACACCATCGTCGACCTGGTCTCGGAGCGCGTCGTGCGCATCCTCGAGGACCAGCAGGCGCGCCAGGGCGCCAGCGACGACGGCGGTGGCGAGAAGCGCATCGTCGATCTGATCGTCGGCCTGGTCGGCGAGCACGTGCGCGAGATCGTCGGCGAGGAGCTCGATCGCCGCCTCGGCCGGCCGCCGCTGGCGCCGCCCGGTCCGCCGCCGCCGGGTCCGCCGAACGGCGACGCGCCGCGCAACTGAGTCACAACCCGATCACACCCCCGTTTCCGATGCCCGCCGCCGAACCGCACGCGTCATCCGCGCCCGTCGCTCCGCCGCTGTTCAAGAAGCAGCTGGCGGAGGACGTGCCGGTTACGCCGCGCAGCGCGGCGCTGTTCCGCTTCGGCGAGCAGTGCAACAACAACTGCCCGATGTGCAGCAACAGCGGCGAGACCTTCTTCCACGACACCGACGAGCTGCTGCGCCGCGCCGGCTTCCTGTACGACGCCGGCTTCCGGCGCGCCATCGTCACCGGCGGCGAGGCCACCATCCACCCCGGCTTCTGGACCGTCGTCGAGCGCCTGGCGGCCTACGGCATGGTGTGGGACGTCAACACGCACGGCCGCTCCTTCGCCGCGCCGGACTTCGCCGCGCGCGCCGCCGACACCGGCCTCAAGCGCGCCATCGTCTCGCTGCACTCGCACGACCCGGCCACCAGCGCGGCGATCTTCGGCGCCAGCGAGGCGGCGCACCACGAGACCGTCGCCGGCATCGAGCAGCTGCGCGACGCCGGCGTGCAGGTGATGGTCAACTGCGTGCTCACCCGCCTCAACCTGGCCCAGCTCGACGCCTACCTCGAGACCGGCGCCGCGCGCTTCGGCCGCCTGGTGTCGTACAAGTTCGTCTTCCCCTCGACCGGCGGCATCGGCGGCGGCTGGGAGGGCATCGCGCTGCGCTACGCCGAGGTGCGCGACGTCGTCCGCGGCCTGCGCGCCCGTGCGGCGGCGCGCCACCTGCGCGTGTTCTTCGAATCGTTTCCCAACTGCGTGCTCGACGCGCCCGAGCTGGCCAACCTCGGCCGCTCCGGCTTCGGCGAGACCCACTACCTCGACGACGCGCACGGCGATCGCGTCTACGCCATGCGCCATATCGAGGCCGAGCTCTCGGCCTACGGCCCCGCCTGCCGCGACTGCGCGGCGCTGCGGCGCTGCCCCGGCGTGGCGCACGCCTACGCGGCGCGCCACGGCGTCGACGAGCTCATCCCCTTCGCGACCGCACCATGAACGGCCACCGCCATGCGTGAATCGATCCATTTCCACGCCGAGCTCTACCGGCGCGACGCGCTGGAGCTGGTCGCCGAGGAGTACCGCGTCAAGGCGCGCATCGAGCTCGCCGACGCCGGCCCGCACGTCGTCGCCCACGTCGAGCCGCTGGCGGACGCCGCGCCCGGCCTGTTCGACGAGTTCTGCAACGCCGCCTTCTCGCTCACCGCGCGCCGCCTGCGCGACAGCGGCGGCGACAGCGCTGGCGGCGGCGAGGCGCCGGTGAGCGACACGCCCCCGTGGGGCCTGCTGGCGCCATTCGGCGAGGGCACCCCGGTCGGCCTCGGCTGGGTACTCGACTCGCTCACCCCGGCGCGCCACGGCGCCGCGACCCTGGTGCTGCGCCACGACACGCACGGCACGGCGCGCGTCGCCGTGCGCCGCAACGGCGGCGCGCCGCTCGGCGTGGCGCACACCGAGCAGCTCGACTTCATGCTGATGAACGGCGGCAGCGGCGCGGCGATGACCGAGCCGTCGATCGGCGCCGTGCTCGGCGCTCTGGCCAAGACGCTGCGCACCCGCGGGCCGCGCGACGGCGACGCCGAACTGCTCGCCGGGCTGCAGCCGCACGCCGAGCGCCAGGCGCCACAGGGCGGCGGCCGCGGCGAGGCCGCCCGTCCGACGCTGAAACGCCTCACCCCGCAGGTCGACCTCAACGCCGGCGTCATCGCGTTCGATTTCGACGAGGCCGGGGTCAGCCGCCTGGCCTGGTACGATGCGGTGCTGGCCTTCGCCGACCGCTGCTACGTCTTCCTCACCCGCCCCGAGGGCACGCGCATCGGCGTGCGCCTCCGGCCGCGCGGCGCCGTGGCGCCGGAAGCGCTGCGCGCCCTGGCGGCCGACGTGACGCGCGCCCTCAACCACGTGC
>JBOHWA010000388.1:0-3402 GCA_050735855.1 Binatia bacterium | reverse complement strand
CGGGGGTGGTGTGGAGGGGTGCTCGCCGCGAACACGGCGCCGAGGGCCCGGCGCCCTCCACGGCGGTCCTTCGGCAGGAACCGGATCGATTGGATACGGGCAAGGGCACGGGCACGGGTCGAGCTTGGTCCATTGCAGTCCGGCTGGAGGGCGCTGGTCCCTCGGCGCCGGGGGTGGTGTGGAGGGGTGCTCGCCGCGAACACGGCGCCGAGGGCCCGGCGCCCTCCACGGCGGTCCTTCGGCAGCGCCGATGATTTCCGCTAGACTCGCCGCTTGTTCCCACCGCCACCAGGAGGCTGCATGCGTCTGTTCCTTCTCATTCTCTGTGCCCTGCCCCTCGCCGCGCCCGCCATGGCGGCGGATCCGATCTACAAGGGGCACGGCATCGCCATGCACGGCGATCTCAAATACGGGCCCGCCTTCAAGCACTTCGACTACGTCAACCCGGCCGCGCCGAAGGGCGGCGAGATCAAGCGCGCCGTGGTCGGCACCTTCGACAGCTTCAACCCGTTCATCATCAAGGGCAATCCCGACGCCGGCAGCGGGCAGCTCTACGACACGTTGCTCACCGCGTCGGCCGACGAGCCGTTCAGCGAGTACGGTCTGCTGGCGGAGAGCGTCGAGACCGCCGCCGACCGCTCATGGGTGGCCTTCACCCTGCGGCCGAACGCGCGCTGGCACGACGGCAAGCCGATCACGGTCGAGGACGTCATCTGGACCTTCGAGACGCTGCGCGACAAGGGCGCGCCGTTCTTCCGCGCCTACTACGCCAGCGTCGCCGCGGTGGAGAAGAGCGGCGAGCGCACGGTCAGGTTCACCTTCAAGCCGGGCGAGAACCGCGAGCTGCCGCTGATCCTCGGCCAGTTGCCGGTGCTGCCCAAGCACTACTGGGCGACGCGCGACTTCGAGCAGAGCACGCTCGAGCCGCCGCTCGGCAGCGGCGCCTATCGGATCGAGCGCTTCGAGGCCGGGCGCTGGAGCCGCTACCAGCGCGTCGCCGACTACTGGGGCAAGGATCTGCCGGCCAACGTCGGCCGCGACAACTTCGACACCATCCGCTACGACTACTACCGCGACGACACCGTCGCGCTCGAGGCGCTGAAGGCGGGCGAGTACGACCTGCGCCTGGAGAGCTCGGCCAAGGAATGGGCGACGGCGTACGACATCCCGGCGGTGCGCGACGGCCGGCTGCAGAAGCAGGACTTCACGCACAACCGCCCGGCCGGCATGCAGGGCTTCGCCTTCAACCTGCGCCGGCCGCTGTTCCAGGATCGGCGCGTGCGCCAGGCGCTCGGCCTGGTCTTCGACTTCGAATGGTCGAACCGCACGCTCTTCTACGGCCAGTACACGCGCACGCGCAGCTACTTCGCCAACTCCGAGCTGGCGTCGAACGGCCTGCCGCAGGGCGCCGAGCTGGCCACGCTCGAGCCCTTCCGCGACCAGCTGCCGCCGGAGCTCTTCACCAGCGAGTATCAACCGCCGGTCACCGACGGCTCGGGCAACATCCGCGAGAACCTGCGCCGGGCGTCGGAGCTGCTCAAGGCGGCGGGCTGGAAGGTCGATCCGAAGAGCCGCAAATTGGTCAACGCCGCCGGGCAGCCGTTCGAGTTCGAGATCCTGCTCGTCATGCCGGCGTTCGAGCGCATCACCCTGCCGTACATCAAGAACCTCGAGCGCCTCGGCATCACGGCGCGCGTCCGCACTGTCGACCCGGCACAGTACAAGAAGCGCAGCGACGACTTCGACTTCGACGTCCTGGTCGAGAACTGGGGCCAGTCGTCCTCGCCCGGCAACGAGCAGCGCAACTTCTGGGGCTCGGCGGCAGCCGAGCAACCCGGCAGCCAGAACGTGATCGGTCTCAAGGACCCGGTGGTCGACGCGCTGATCGAGCAGCTCATCGCCGCCCCCGATCGCGCCACCCTGGTGGCGCGCACCCAGGCCCTCGACCGCGTCCTGCAATGGGGCTTCTACGTCGTCCCGCAGTGGTACCTGGCGTACGACCGCCTCGCCTACTGGAACAAATTCGGCCGGCCGGAGGTGACGCCGGCGCTCGGCGTACAGGTGGACACGTGGTGGGCGCTGGACGGCAAGCGTTGAGGGTTGAGCGTTCGGCGTTGCGCAAGGTCCCGTCCCCCGTGGAGGGCGGGCGCATTCGATTGATCGGCGCGCAACGCGCTACGCCGGCCGCTGACCGGTCTGCCCATGGCCTCCTACATCCTCCGCCGCCTCCTGCTCATGATTCCGACCCTGCTCGGCATCATGGTGCTCAACTTCGTCATCATCCAGGCGGCGCCGGGCGGGCCGATCGAGCAGGTGCTGGCGCAGCTGCAGGGCAAGAACCCGTCGGCGACGGCGCGCTTTGCCGGCGGCGCGGAAGGTGAGGTCGGCGGCGGCGCGCGGCCGCCCGGCGCGCTGGCGCCGACGGCGAGCAAGTATCGCGGCGCGCAGGGGCTCGATCCGAAGTTCATCGCCCAGCTCGAGCGCCAGTTCGGCTTCGACAAGCCGGCGCACGAACGCTTCCTGCAGATGATGGGACGCTATCTGCGCTTCGACTTCGGCGAGAGTTTCTTTCGCAGCCGCTCGGTGCTCGAGCTGGTGCTCGACCGCCTGCCGGTGTCGATCTCGCTCGGCCTGTGGACGACGCTGCTCGTCTACCTGATCTCGATTCCGCTCGGGGTGGCCAAGGCGGTGCGCGACGGCTCGCGCTTCGACGTGTGGACCTCGGGCGTGGTCATCGTCGGCAACGCCATTCCGAGCTTCCTGTTCGCCATCCTGCTGATCGTCCTGTTCGCCGGCGGCAGCTATTGGAACTGGTTTCCGTTGCGCGGGCTGGTGTCGGACAACTGGGACCAGCTCGATGTCTGGCACAAGATCGCCGACTACGCCTGGCACATGGCGCTGCCGGTCGCGTCGCTGGTCATCGGCAGCTTCGCCGGGCTGACGCTGCTGACCAAGAACTCGTTCCTCGAGCAGATCGGCCAGCAGTACGTCCTCACCGCCCGCGCCAAGGGACTGAGCGAGCGGCGGGTGCTCTACGGCCATGTCTTTCGCAACGCCATGTTGATCGTCATCGCCGGCTTCCCGGGCGCCTTCATCGGCATCCTGTTCACCGGCTCGCTGCTCACCGAGGTCATCTTCTCGCTCGACGGCATCGGCCTGCTCGGCTTCCAGGCCGCCGTCGGGCGCGACTACCCGGTGATGTTCGGCACGCTCTACTGCTTCACCCTGCTCGGCCTGGTGATGAAGCTGATCGAAGACGTCACCTACGTGCTGGTCGACCCGCGCATCGACTTCGGGAGCCGGGAGACATGAAGGAGCCGAGCGCATCTCGGCACCGCGCCCGCACCCCGTGGAGGGCGCCGGGCCCTCGGCGCCGGGGGCGGCGGGGCGGGGTGCTCGCGG
>JBOHWA010000387.1:0-4939 GCA_050735855.1 Binatia bacterium | reverse complement strand
GGGCCGGCGCGGCGCTGGCGGCGGTGGAGCGCGACTACGAGCGCCACGCCGCGGCCGCGCGCGCCGTGGCAGCGCACTGCGATTCCGACCGTGTCCTGACCACGGTCCTCGAACGGGCCGGGGTGTGAGCATGCGCGACGTCGTCGTGGTCACCGGCTACCTGCTGCGCTGCCCGCTGGCCGGCTACGCCTGGCAGGCGCTGCACTACCTCCAGGGCCTGCGCGATCTCGGCTTCGACCCGCTCTTCTACGAGGACACCGCCTACTACGGCGAGTGCCTCGATCCGGTGCGCGGCAGTGTTGACGAGGTGACGCCGGCGGCGCTGGCCTTCGCCGGCGGGTTCTTTGCCGAGCATGGCTTCGGCGACCGGTGGGTGTTCCATGACGTGCAGCGCGACCGCTTCCACGGCCGCGACCGGGCTGAGACCGAGGCGCTGTTGCACGCCGCGCGCCTGCTGTTGTCGCTGGCGGCGGTCAATCGGTTGCCGCGTGGGATCGGCCGGCGCCGCGTGTTCGTCGATATCGATCCGGCGGTGACGCAGATCGAGGCCGAGCGGTCGGGAGCGCTGCGCGAGCTGCTCGACGAGTACGACGTCCACTTCACCATCGGCGAGAACATCGGCCGGACCCCCTGCGCGGTGCCGAGCGGCGGCCGCGAGTGGCTGCCGACGCGCCAGCCGATCGCGCTCGGGCTGTGGACGCCGCAGCCGCCGGCACCGGCGGCGCCGTACACGACGATCGGCCGTTGGGACGAGCGCAGGCGCGTCCAGCAGCTCGGCGAGCAGGTCTACTCGTGGAGCAAGCGCGACCAGTGGCTGCGCTTTCTCGAGCTGCCGCGGCGCAGCGGCGCGGCGTTCGAGCTGGCGATGGACGTCGACACGGCGCCCGGCGATCGCGCCGCGCTCGGCGCCGAGGGCTGGGCGGTGGTCGATCCCATCGCGGTGTCGACCGACGCGGCGCGCTACCGCGACTACATCCGCCGGTCGCGCGGCGAGTTCAGCGTCGCCAAGGAGCTCAACGTCCACCTGGCGACCGGCTGGTTCTCCGATCGCAGCGCCTGCTACCTGGCCGCCGGCCGCCCGGTGATCGTGCAGGACACCGGCTTCGGGGCCGTGCTGCCGACAGGTGCCGGCCTGTTCGCTTTCAACACGCCGGACGACGCGGTCGACGCGGTGCGCGCCGTCGAGACCGACTGGGATCTACACAGCGCCGCCGCGCGCCGCATCGCCGAGCAGCACTTCGCCGCGGCGTGGGTGCTAAGCGATCTGCTGGCGCGCAGCGGGCTGTGAGAACTGCGGACGGCGCCGCTCGTCGGTGCCGGGCGGTGGGCGGCGTGCTGACGGCAAGCCCGGCGCCGAGGGACCGGCGCCCTCCAGGGGCGGGGCTGCGCTGGTGATCCGGGCTGGGGCGCCGGGCCCTCGGCCCCAGGGGTGGGGCTGCGCTGGTGATCCGGGCTGGAGGGCGCCGGGCCCTCGGCGCCGGGGGCGGGGCGGGGAGCCGGCGCACGCCCGACGCCGGTCTACGCCGGGTAGCGCTTGATCAGCTGCCGGGCGATCACCGTGCGTTGGATCTCGTTCGTCCCCTCGCCGATGATCATCAGCGGCGCGTCGCGGTAGAAGCGCTCGACCGGGAACTCCTTGGTGTAGCCGTAGCCGCCGAGGACGCGCATCGCCTCGAGAGTCACCTCGGCGCAGGTCTCGGAGGCGAACAGCTTCGCCATGCCGGCCTCGAGGTCGCAGCGCTCGCCGTGGTCCTTCTTGTGCGCCGCCTGGCGCACCAGCAGGCGCGAGGCTTCGATCTTGGTTGCCATGTCCGCCAGCTTGAGCTGGATCGCCTGGTGCTCGCAGATCGGCTTGCCGAAGGTCTCGCGCTGCTGCGCGTACTTGATCGCGGCTTCGAATGCGGCGCGCGCCACGCCGACGGCGCGCGAGGCGATGTTGATGCGGCCGACCTCGAGGCCGGTCAGCACGTGCTGCATGCCGTGCCCCTCTTCGCCGCCGAGCAGGTTGGCGGCCGGGACGCGGTAGTCCTCGAAGACCATCTCGACCGTGTCGATCGATTTGTAGCCGATCTTCTCGATGTCGCGGCTGACGGTGATGCCGGGGCCCATCTCGGCGATGAACAGGCTCATGCCCTTGTGCGGCGGATCGGCCTCGGGGTCGGTCTTGACCACCAGGGCGAAGAGGTTGCCGTTGCGGCCATTGGTGACGAACATCTTGGTGCCGTTGACCAGGTAGTCGTCGCCCTGGCGCCGCGCCGTGGTGCGGATGCGCTGCACGTCGCTGCCGGCGTGCGCCTCGGTCAGGCACAGCGCGCCGCGGCGATCGCCCTGGGCGAGCGCCGGCAGGTAGCGCTGCTTCTGGTCGTCGGTGCCCTGGGTGCGGATCAGATAGGCGAGCAGCAGGTGGGTATTGAGGATGCCGCTCAGGCACATCCAGCCGACGCAGAGCTCTTCGACCAGCATGGCGTAGGTGGTGACGTCGAGGCCCAGGCCGCCGTACTCGGTGGGAATGGTGGCGCCGAACAGGCCCATCTCGCGCATGCGGGCGACGAGCGCGTGCGGGTACTCGTTGCGGTGCTCGAGGGTGCTGGCCACCGGGATGACTTCGCGCTCGACGAAGCGCCGGATGGTGGCGACCATCTCTTCACGGACGTCTGCGGGGGTGCTCACGGGCGGGACTCCTTCTGGGCGGACCCGGTCGATAAATCGTATCGCGCCGGGCAAGTCCAGCCAGAGGGTGGAAAGGCGCTTGACCTGCCCCGTTTCGCATGGTGAATTTCGGCGGGTAGGAGGACGAATCGTGCGAGTGGTGGTGTGGTGGATCGGGGTCGTGGCGCTGGTCGTCGGCGCGGCCTCTCCTGGTTGGACAGCCGAAGGCTACGGCGGATACCCGGTCATCGAGATCTGGAAGGCGCAGCGCAAGATGGAACTGCGCCAGGGCGACGCCGTGATTCGGGAGTTTCGCGTCGTGTTGGGCCGCGAGCCGCGCGCCGGCAAGGAAGTGCAGGGCGACTACCGCACCCCGGTCGGCCGCTACTACATCTCCCGCAAGAAGCCGCAGAGTCGCTTCCACCGCTTCCTGGAGATCAGCTACCCGAACATCGACGACGCCGAGCGTGGCTACAGCCGCGGGCTGATCGACGCGAATCAGTGGGCGGACATCTTCATCGCCAACGTGCACGGCCAATCGCCCGACAGCGGCACGCGTCTCGGCGGTCGGGTCGGCATCCACGGTTACGGCGGGCGGCCCTACCTGCCGATCGACTGGACCCAAGGCTGCATCGCGGTCAGCAACGAGGACATCGAGTTCCTCTACGCCTTCGCCCCGGTCGGCACGCCGGTCCTGATCCACGAGTAGGCGCGGCGGCGCCGTCTCAGCGAAACAGGTCGAATTCCTTCTCGCGGATCAGCTCCGCGCCCGAGCCCTCGCCCGGTTCGAACGGGTAGCCGCGCACCAGCGCGGCGGGGATCGCCTCGCCCTTGCGCATCACCAGGCCGGCGGCGGCGGCGAGGGCGTCGGCCTGGGCGGCGACGGTGTGCTTCAGCACGCGCCCATCGAGGTCGTGGCTGCCGCGCAGGTCGAGCAGGGCGGGCATGCCGGCGACGCCGAGCGCGAAGTCGACCAGGCCCTGGCGCCAGGGGCGGCCGAAGGTATCGGTGACGATGACGGCGATGCGCCGGCCGAGCCGCGCGTGGGCGGCCGCGGCGATGGCGCGGGCCGAGGCGTCGGGGTCGAGGGGGAGGAGCACGACGACGTGCTCGTCGCCGCTGTTCGACTCGTCGACGCCGGCGTTGGCGCACACCCAGCCGCGGCCGGTCTCGACGATCAGATGGCCGGCGTCCATGCGCACGATGCGGGTGGTCTCGCTCAGGATGAGCTCGATGACGCGCGGATCCTTGCCCTCGGTGGCGGCGGCGATCTGTCGGGCGAACGGCGAGGCGGTGACCGTGCGCAGGTCGACCAGGCGGCCCTCGGCTTTGGAGACGACCTTCTGGCAGACCACCAGCACGTCGCCGTCGGCCAGCGCCTGGCCGCCGGCCGCGATGGCGGCGAAGAGCAGCGCCGGCAGGTCGTCGCCGGCCTGCACCATGGGAACACCGCCGATCGGCAGAATGGTCATCGACATCGCGGCGGAGCTTAGAGCGACCGGTCGCGGCGGTTCAAGTGGCCGGGCGCCCGGCCATGGCGTCGAGCACGGTGCGCGCCAGGCGGCGCGACTGGGCGGGCGAGCGCATGATGGTGTCGGTGACCAGCGGGCGCATGCCGAGCGCGGCGATGCGCGGGGCGAGGTCGGCGTCGCTGCGGTCGAGGACGAAGAGCTCGACCAGGCCGCGGTAGAGCTGCGCCACGCCGACCGAGGATACCTCGTGGCCGAGGCCCTTGAGCATGTGATGGAGCGGCCCCTTGATCGGCAGGCCGCGCACCAGCGGGCTGATGGCGGCGACGCGCCGGTGGGCGCGGCGCAGGGCGTCGCGCACGCCGGGCAGGGCGAGGATCGGGTCGATGCTGACGATCGGATTGCTCGGCGGCAGGATGATCGCGTCGGCGGCGCGCAGGGCGCCGAGCACGCCGCGCGCCGGGCGGGCGGCCTCGACGCCGTCGAAGCGCACGCGCTGCACGCGGCCGCGCCCGCGCCGCTTGACCAGATAGTCTTGGAACGCCATCGGCCCGATGCCGGCGAGCTCCATGATCGTACGCACCGGCTGATCGCTCATCGGCAGGATGCGCGCGCGCACGCCGTGGCGCGCCGCGATGTCGGCCGTGATGGCGCTCAGCGAGCGCCCCTGGCGCACGGCGTCGGTGCGGAAGATGTGCGTGGCGAGGTCGGCGTCGCCGAGCCGGAACCAGGTGCGCGAGTAGAAGCGCTCCAGTGCCGTGAGACAGTGGAACGTGTCGTGCGCCACGCCCCAGCCCTGGCGCGGGTCGACCCGCGCGGCG
>JBOHWA010000386.1:0-4223 GCA_050735855.1 Binatia bacterium | reverse complement strand
GGTTGGGGTCGCGCACGCCGTACACCACGCGCCGCAGGCCGGCGGCGAGGATCGCCTCGGTACACGGCGGCGTGCGGCCGTGGTGGTTGCAGGGTTCGAGGGTGACGTAGAGGGTCGCGCCACGGGCGCGGGCCCCGGCGGCGCGCAGCGCCTCGATCTCCCCGTGCGGCTGGCCGGCGCCGTGGTGGTAGCCACGGCCGACGACCTGTCCCTGGGCCACGACGATCGCCCCGACCGGCGGATTGGGGGCGGTGCGGCCGAGCCCGCGGCGCCCGAGGCGCGCGGCCAGGCGCATGAACGCGGCGTCGTCGCGGCTCACGCGCTGGACGGGCCTTCGCCGCGCCGGTTGCGGCGCGAGCGCTGCCCTTCCTTCACCAGGTCCTGCAGCTCGCGCATGAACTCGCCGACGTCCTGGAACGAGCGGTACACCGAGGCAAAGCGCACGTACGCCACCTGGTCGAGCTTGTGCAGCTCGCGCATCACCGCCTCGCCGAGCACCGAGCTCGGCACTTCCTTCTCGCTGCGCTCCTGGATGACGCGCTCGACGCGATCGGCCGCGTGCTCGATCGCCGCGGCGCTCACCGGGCGCTTCTCGCAGGCCTTCTTGAGGCCGGCGACGATCTTGCTCCGATCGAAGACCTCACGGCGGTCGTCCTTCTTGACGATCAGCGGCAGCATCTCCTCGACCCGCTCATAGGTCGTGAAGCGCCGGGTGCACTTGAAGCACTCACGGCGGCGCCGGATCGCGCCGTCATCCTTGGTCAGGCGCGAGTCGATGACCTTGTTTTCGAGGTCGTGGCAGAAGGGGCACTTCATCGCTGCGGCAGGGTTAGCGCAGGCTCCGGACGGCGGCAAACGCCGCGCGGCCCGGAGGGCGTCATGGATTGCGCACTTCGAACAGGACCAGCTGCCGCGCCTTGGCGTCGTCGGCCACCGGCAGCGGATAACGGCCGGTGAAGCAGGCGTCGCAGAACCCGTCGGCGTCGCCGCCCGAGAAGGCGTAGAGTCCCTTTTCGCTGAGGAAGGCGAGGCTGTCGGCGGTGATGTACTCGCGGATGGCCTCGACGGAATTGCCGGTGGCGATCAGCTCCGAGCGCGTCGGGGTGTCGACGCCGTAGTAGCAGGGGCCGGTGGTCGGCGGCGAGCTGATGCGCATGTGCACTTCCTTGGCGCCGGCGGTGCGCAGCATGGTGACGATCTTGCGGCTGGTCGTGCCGCGGACGATCGAGTCGTCGACCACCACGACGCGCTTGCCGTCGAGCACGCCGCGTTGGGCGTTGAGCTTCACCTTGACGCCGAAGTGGCGGATGGCGTCCTGCGGCTCGATGAACGTGCGGCCGACGTAGTGGTTGCGGATCAGCCCGAAGTCGAACGGCAGGCCGGATTCCTCGGCATAGCCGAGCGCGGCCGGCACGCCCGAGTCGGGTACGGGCACGACCAGGTCGGCCGGCACCGGCGATTCGCGCGCCAGCTGACGCCCGAGCGCCTTGCGCACCTGGTAGACGTTGCGGCCGAAGACCGTGCTGTCCGGGCGGGCGAAGTAGACATACTCGAACACGCAGCGCGTGCGGTGGGCGGGCGGAAACGGAAACAGGCTGCGCGTGCCCTCCTCGGAGACCACCACCACCTCGCCCGGCTCGATCTCGCGCACGTAGTCGGCGCCGATCAGGTCGAGGGCGCAGGTCTCCGAGGCGAAGATGACCGCGTCCTTGTCCTTGATGCGCCCCATGACCAGCGGGCGGAAGCCATTGGGATCGCGCACCGCGATCAGTTCCTTCTGGCTGAGGAAGAGCAGCGAGTAGGCGCCGCGCACCGCCGCCAGCGCGGCGACGACGCGATCCGCCAGCGTCTCGCCGCTGGCGCGGGCGATCAGGTGGACGACGACCTCGGTATCGACCGACGATTGGAAGATCGAGCCCTGCGCCTCGAGCTCCTCGCGCAACTCGATGGCGTTCACCAGGTTGCCATTGTGCGCCACCGCCAGCCCGCCGTGTGCGAACTCGACGACGAACGGCTGCGTGTTCTTCAGCAGGGTGCGACCGCTGGTGGCGTAGCGGTTGTGGCCGATCGCCATCGAGCCGACGAGACGGCCCAGCACTTCCTGGTCGAAGACGTCGGCCACCAGCCCGAGCCCGCGGTGCGAGAGCAGGAGATTGTTGTCGGACGAGACGATGCCGGACCCTTCCTGGCCGCGGTGCTGCAGCGCGTAGAGGCCGAGGTACGCCAGGTTGGCGGCCTCCGGGTGACCGAAGACGCCGAACAGCGCGCACTCTTCGTGAAAGCGATCGTCCATGCCGACCCCCGTCACGTCTCCATGTGGCGCTGCAGCGAGTCGGCCCAACTGCGTCGCAGCTCGGCCGCGTTCACGTCGATCAGCGTGCCGATGCGCAGCCGCCGGCCGCGCACCTCGCCGAGCACGGTCAGCGGCACGTCGGCGTCGCGCGCCAGATCGCGCAGCCGATTGACGTGCTTGCGGCGCAGCGAGAGGACGATGCGCGATTGGCTCTCGCCGAAGAGCCAGGCGTCGGGGCGGATGGACGCCTCCATCTCGATCTCAGCCCCGAGCGGCTCGTCGGGACCGGAAATGCAGGCCTCGGCCAGGGCGACGGCGAGACCGCCTTCGGAGACGTCGTGGGCTGAGCGCACGAGATCCTCGCGGATGGCTTGCAGGCAGACCCGCTGGACCTGCATCTCGACGCCGAGGTCGATCCACGGCGGTGTCCCGCGCACCGTGTCGTGGACCGTGGCGAGATATTCGCTGCCGCCGAGCTCCTCACGCGTGCGGCCGAGCATCACGACCACGTCGCCCTCGGCCTTGAACCACTGCGTCATCTGGTGCGCGATGTCGGTCAGCAGGCCGACCAGCGCGATGGTCGGCGTGGGTGGAATCGAGCGCCCGTCGGTCTCGTTGTAGAAGCTCACGTTGCCGCTGACGATCGGCACGCCGAGCACCGTGCAGGCGTCGGCGAGGCCGCGCACGGCCTCGCGGAACTGCCACATCACCTCGGGCTTTTCAGGGTTGCCGAAGTTCAGGCAGTCGGTGACGCCGATCGGCTCCGCGCCGCTGCAGACGACGTTGCGCGCCGCCTCGACAACGGCGGTCATGGCGCCGACGTACGGATCGAGCTGGCAGTAGCGGCTGTTGCAGTCGACGCTCAGCGCGATGCCCTTGTTGGTGCCCTTGATACGCAGCACGGCGGCATCGGAGCCCGGCCCGACCACGGTGTTCGAGCCGACCATGTGGTCGTACTGCCGGAAGGCCCAGCGTTTGGAGGCGATGTTGGGCGTTTCGAGCAGACGCAGCAGCGTCTGTCCATAGTCTCCGGGTGGCGCGATCTGCGACAGGTCGAGGCGCTGCAATTCCTCGAGATTGGGTGGCGGCGCGAACGGGCGCTCGTAGACCGGCGCGCCATGCGCCAGCGGCTCGAGCGGCAACTGCACAACCTCCTCGCCGCCGGCGCGCACGCGCAGCAGGCCGTCATCGGTGACCGTGCCGATGACGACCGCGTCGAGGTCCCATTTGGCAAAGACCTCCATCACCTCGTGCTCGGCCCCGGCGCGGGCGACGATCAGCATGCGCTCCTGCGATTCTGACAGCAGGATCTCGTACGGCGAGAGGTTGGTGTCGCGCTTCGGCACGCGGTCGAGATCGATGGCGATTCCCAGTCCGCCGCGCGCCGCCATCTCCACCGACGAGCTGGTCAGGCCCGCCGCGCCCATGTCCTGGATCGCGACGATCGCATCGCGCTCCATCAGCTCCAGGCAGGCCTCGATCAGCAGCTTCTCGGTGAACGGATCGCCGACCTGGACCGTCGGTCGCTTCGATTCCGTCGTATCATCGAACTCCGCCGAGGCGAGCAGGCTGGCGCCATGGATGCCGTCGCGGCCCGTCTTCGAGCCGACGTAGATCACCGGGTTGCCGACGCCGGTGGCGCTGGCGCGGAAGATCCGGTCGGCGCGCACCACCCCGAGGGTGAACGCGTTGACCAGGATGTTCTCGTTGTAGCCCTTGTCGAAGTAGATCTCGCCGCCGACGGTGGCGACCCCGACACAGTTGCCGTAGCCGCCGACGCCGCTGACCACGCCGCCCACCAGGTAGCGGGTGCGCGGATGGTCGAAGCTGCCGAAGCGCAAGGAATTGAGGTTGGCCAGCGGGCGGGCGCCCATGGTGAAGACGTCGCGCAGGATACCGCCGACACCCGTCGCGGCGCCCTGATACGGCT
>JBOHWA010000385.1:0-15610 GCA_050735855.1 Binatia bacterium | reverse complement strand
GTCCAGAGGCTGATTTGACTGCGGGGACGGCAGATTGTACGAACGCAGCGCCCGTCGCGGGCGTTTTTTTGAACCTCTGCCTGACCGGACGGTCAAGGATCTATTCAGCATGGCGACTGTGTTGGACAACGTTGGTTTACTGCAGATCCCGATCCTCATCGGCCTGGTGGCGTCGGGCATCTTCTACGTGATCGAGCTCTATTCGGCGCGCGAATTCTTCGCCCCGCGCCCGCTGGCCAACCCCGGCTATCAGCCGACCGTTTCGGTGCTGAAGCCGCTCAAGGGCCTGGATATCGGCCTGTACGACAATCTCAGCACCCTCTGTCGGCAGAGCTACCCGACGTTTCAGCTGCTCTTCGGCGTCGCCGACTCACACGATCCGGCGGCGGCGGTGGTACGCCGGCTGCAGCGCGACTACCCGCACCTCGACATCGAGCTGGTGGTCGACGCCCGCATCCACGGCGCCAACTACAAGGTCAGCAATCTGCACAACATGTATCAGCACGCCAGGCACGAGGTCATCGTGCTGGCCGACAGCGACATCCGCGTCGGACCGGACTACCTCACCCGGGTCGTCCAGCCGCTGCACGACCCGCAGGTCGGGTTGTCGACCTGCATCTACCGGGCGATCAACACCGGCGGGTTGCCGACGCTGATCGAGTCGCTGTTCATCAACACCGACTTCGCCGCCCTGGTGATGCTGGCGCGCAAGGTCGAAACCTCGACCTACGCCTTCGGCGCCACCATCGCGATGCGGCGCGACGTGCTCGACCGCATCGGCGGCTTCCTGCCGATCGCGAATGTGCTGGCCGACGACTACGAGCTCGGCAACCGCATCGCCAAGCTCGGCTACCGCCTCGAGCTGTCGCCGGAGGTGGTCGACACCGTCCTGGCCATCGGCAGCTGGCGCCGCCTCTATGACCACCAGGTGCGCTGGGCGCGCACCTATCGGGTCAACCGCCCGGGCGGATACTTCGGCAGCATCCTGACCCACGGCACCTTCTGGGCGGTGGTGAACGTGCTCTACAACGGCTTCAGCCCGCTCAGCTGCCTGGCCAGCGGCGCTCTGATCGCGCTGCGCTACCACGTCGCCGCCCGTATGGCCTGGCAGCACCTGCAGACCAACGCCAGCGGCTGGCAGCTCCTGCTGGTCGGGCCGAAGGATCTGTTCCTCACCTTCGTCTGGTTCGCCGCCTTCGCCGGCAACACCGTGGTGTGGAGCGGCCGGCAGTTCCAGGTCCAGCGCAGCGGGGAGATGGTCGACCTGACCGACGCCACCCCGGTCGAGGCCGGCGCGCCGCACGTCGAGTCGACCCCCGGCGAAGCGCCCGACCGCCGCCACGCCAGCGGCCGCTGATCCGCCCCCCCCCGCCGCTCGCAGTTTGCGCGAGCATCTCGCGGTTGCCGGTGGTAGACAAGACAGATGCGCCGCGCAACGGCTTCGGGGGTGAATCCATGCGACAGCGATCGATGGCCTGGCAAGTGTGGACGATCGGGGCAATCGCCCTGTTGAGCAGCAACGCGGCGCGGGCGGGTCTACCGACCGCCTGCGTCGGCGACTGCTCGGGCAACGGCGTCGTGACGGTGAACGAGCTCTACCTCGGCATCAACATCGCGCTCGGGCTCGGCGCCACCCTCGACCAGTGCCCGTCGTTCGATACGAACGGCGACGGCAGCGTCAGCGTCGCCGACCTGCTCAAGGGGGTCCACAGCGCCTTCAACGGCTGCATAGGGGAAGCCGTCGCCTGCGAGCAGGCTGCCGCTGGCGCGCTCTCGACCTGCGTCGCGGCGCTCAACGCCGCGCAGCTCGACTGCTACCAGACGGCCGGCAGCGCCTGCGCGCCCGACGACGCCGCCGTGACGGCCGCACTGGCGACGCTCGAGGACGACGTCCTCGACGCCTGCTTGGCCCCCGATACCGTGCAGGCATCCGGCTACGGCCCGGCATCGACGCCGGCCGGCGTCGCCTCGCGCCTCGCCGCCGCCTGTCGGGCTGAGACGGCCTCGCTCGCCGCGCGGACGTTCGGCGGACCGCAGGGTGCGGCGCTCGCCGCCGGGACGGCGGCGGCCGTCGCTTGCCTCGAGGACGCGCATGCGGCCGGCGCCGAGCTGCTCAGCGACGAGGCCGCCCTCTACGACACCTGCCTGGCCACGGTCCGCTACGGCGGGACGTGCGACCCCGTTGCCGTCGCCGCGGAGGCGACGGCGCTGCGCGATGCGGCGGTCGACGCGATCGAGACCTCGTGCGGCAGGCTGGAGCGACTGGTCGCGGTCGATGCCGCGACCTATGCCAATCGGGCCGCGGCGCAGGCGCGCTGCCTGACCGCCATCGCCCATCCGAGCTCGGCGCCGCTGTCGCTCGACTGCGGCCCGCGCGCCGGCATCGTCGAGGCCCCGCGCGGCGAGTACGTCCAGGTCGTCCTCGAGGAGTCGGTCTGGGGCACGCGCTGCGGCGACGGCAGCCCCTTCGCGTTCTGGCTCCGCCTGGCGCCGGAGGGGGCGCCGGTCGAGAACGTCGTCGTCGGCATGCAGGGCGGCGGCGTCTGCGTCTTCGGCGCGGACTGCGCCACCCGCCCGGCCACCCTGTTCGAGGCGCTGAGCGATGCGCCGGAAACCGGCGGCCCGCTGTCGAACGACCCGGAGGTCAGCCCGTTCGCCGACTGGACCAAGCTCTACCTGCCGTACTGCAACCAGGACGTGTTCATCGGCGGCGGCACAACCAGCGACTTCCCGCAAAAGACGGTGCACCGCTTCGGCGCCGTCAACGTGCGCGCCGCGCTGCGCTACACACGCGACGTCGTCTGGGGCGAGCTGCAGCGCACGACGGCGGACGGGTACGACCCCGATCACATGCGCGTGCTGTTCGGTGGCTTCTCCGCCGGCGGCTTCGGCACGCTGTACAACTACCACTACGTCCTCGACGACCTGCAGTGGGAGCACACCGTCGCCTACCCGGACGCCGGCCTGGCGCTCGACAACGGCGAGGCGCTGAGCGTCGCCGCACTCGGCGCGCTGGTCATCTCGGACGTGGCGCCGCTCGGCTGGAGCGCCCAGGACTACCTGCCGCCCTACTGCTTCGCCACCAACTGCGGCGTCGGGCCGGTGCTGCTGGAGGCCACGGCGCCGCGCCTCCTGGCGGTGCCGGAGCAACAGATGCTCATCCTGTCGAACCAGGTCGACGACGTGCAGGTCGGCACGACGTACTTCGCGTCGATCGTGCCGTGGGTCAACGAGATGCGCAGCTCCTACTGCGAGACGCGCGACCTCCCCGGCGTGCAGTACTACCTGCCGGCGATCACCGAGAGCGTGCACGTCGTCAGCCCGCGCCAGGATCTCTACACGGACCGGCCGGTCGACGGCGTCATCATGCGCGACTGGCTGGCCAGCGCCTTCGACGCGCCGGCGACGGTGACCGATCACGTCGAGGAGGGCACCCTGGTCGACGACTACCCGGGCGTCCTGCCCTTCGACTGCCCGGTGGCGGAATAGCCGCCGCGACACATCGAACGCACGCCCTGGAGGGCGCCGCGCCGTCGGCGCCGTGCTCGCGACCAGCCCCCCGCCCGCCACCCCGGCGCCGAGGGCCCGGCGCCCTCCACAGCGCCGCTGCCCACCCAGGCGGTCCGTTGCACCGCCGCGCCTCGATGACTAGATTCCGGCGATGCACGTGACGATGGTGAAGAAGCGCCTGCTCGACGGACGTGACTGTCCGAAATGCGAGCAGGCGACGAAGGAGCTCGAACGGCGCGGCGTCCTCAACCGCATCGACGAGATCGTCTGGTTCAACGAGGGCGACCCGGAGAGCCCCGGCGGCCAGCTCGCCGCCGCCCATGCGGTTGATCGCGCCCCGTTCTTCATCGTGCGCGACGAGCGCGGTGAGCAGGTCTATACCAGCGTCATGCGTCTGATCATCGATCGCCTGGCCTGAGCAGCAGCCGCTCCATCGGCCGCCGCTCTAGCTGATCAGGAAGTGCAGCGAGCGGTCGGCGAAGGCGATCACCGGCGCCCAGTAGACGCCGAGGACGAGCGTGCCGACGGTCAGCGCGCCGAGCAGCAGGCCGTTCGACCAGTCGACCGCGACCGGCGTCTCGTCGCCGACCGGGAAGTCGAGGAACATCGCCCGGACGATGCGGGCGTAGTAATAGAGCGAGACCACGCTGTTGATGCCGGCGACCAGCGCCAGCAGGTAGAACTGGTCGCGGATCACCGCGGCGAACAGATAGAACTTGCCGATGAAGCCGGCCAACGGCGGGATGCCGGCGAGCGAGAACAGAAACACCGCCATGGCGACGGCCGGCAGCGCGCCGCCGCGCCAGGCGAGGCCGCGGAAGCCGTCGATGTCCTCCCGGCCGGTGGTGTTGGCGACGATCATCACGGTAAGGAACGCGCCGATGTTCATCAGGTAGTAGGTGAGCAGGTAGAAGAGCATGGCGCGCAGCCCTTCGTCGCTCAGCACGACGAAGCCCATCAGCATGTAGCCGGCGTGGGCGATGCTCGAGTAGGCGAGCAGGCGCTTGATGTTGGTCTGCTGCAGCGCCGCCAGGTTGCCGAGTGTCATGGTGACCATGCACAGCACCAGCACCAACTGCGGCCAGTCGGCACCGCCGAGCGCCTGCCAGCGGCCGCCTTCGCCGAGCGACGACAGCCCGGGATAGAAGAAGCGCAGTAGCAGCGCGAAGCCCGCGGCCTTGGATCCGACCGACAGGAACGCCGTGACCGGAATCGGCGCGCCGGTGTAGACGTCGGGCGCCCACATGTGGAACGGCACCGCGGCGATCTTGTAGCCGAAGCCCGACAGCACCAGCACGACGGCGATGAAGAGCGCCAGCGGGTTCTGCGCCCCCTGCAGCGCCTGGCTGATGGCGGTGTAGTCCATGCTGCCGGTGAGGCCGAAGATCCAGCTCATGCCGTAGATCATCGTGCCGGAGGCGACGCCGCCGTAGATGAGGTACTTGAGCGACGCCTCGCCCGAGCGCCGGTTGTGGCGCAGCGAACCGGTGAGGACGTACGAGGTCAGGCTGACGAACTCGAGCGACAGGTACGCCATCAGGAGGTTGGTCGCCGAAGCCATGAAGTACATACCGAGCGCGCTCGACAGCAGGATGCCGTAGTACTCGCCCTGGTAGGTGCGCTGCACTTCCTTCGAGCTCAGCGACATCCAGATCGTCGCCAACGTGGCGAGGGCGAAGATCACCTTGAAGAAGACGGCGAACGGGTCGTGCACGATCATGCGGTTGAACAGGTAGACGCCGTCGTTCTGCGCCACGCGCGCGACGGCGAACAGCGACACCGCGACGCCGACCAGCGCCAGCTCGCCGAGCCGCTCCTTCTGCCGCACGAGCAGATCGCCGACGAAGACGACCAGGATGGTCGCCGCCAGGATGAGCTCGGGCAGGATGTAGCGCAGGCTCTCGGTTGTCCCCAGATCCATCGTCGTCTCGGGCTCGGGCTCAGATGAACTTGGCGACGACGCCGTTCAGCTGGTCGAGCGAGGTCGTCATCAGCTCCAGGATGGCCGTCGGGTAGATGCCGAGCACGACGACGATCACCGCCAGCGGCGCCAGCGTGAACAGCTCGCGGCCGTTGATCTCGGCGATGTCGACGTACTTCTCGTTCAGCTTGCCGAGCCAGACGCGCTGCATGGTCCACAGCATGTAGCCGGCGGTCAGCACCACCGCGGTGGCGCCGATGATGGTGAGCACCGGATAGCGTTGCCAGGTGCCGAGCAGCACCAGGACTTCCGAGATGAAGGCCGACAGCCCGGGCAGGCCGAGGGCGGCGAAGAAGGCCAGCGCGGTGACGCCGGTATAGACCGGCATGACCGTGGCGAGCCCGCCGAAGCCTTCGATGTTGCGGTGGTGGGCGCGGTCGTAGACGACGCCGACCAGGAGGAAGAGCATCGCGGTGACGGTGCCATGATTGAACATCTGCAGCACCGCGCCGTTGATGCCCTCCGGTGTCAGCGACGCCATACCGAGCATGACGTAGCCCATGTGGCTGACGCTCGAGTAGGCGACCAGCTTCTTGAGATCGGTCTGCGCCATGGCGCACAGCGCGCCGTAGACGATGTTGACCGCCCCGATGACGCCGAGGAACCAGAAGGCCAGGTCGGCCGACGCCTCGGGCAGGATGGCGTAGTTGATGCGCAGGATGCCGTAGGTGCCCATCTTCAGCAGCACCCCGGCGAGGATGACGGAGATCGCCGTCGGCGCCTCGACGTGCGCGTCGGGCAGCCAGGTATGGAACGGGAAGGCGGGAATCTTGATGGCGAAGCCGATGAACAGGCCCACCCAGAGGACCAACGGCACCGACTGACCGAACATCAACCCGTGGCGCAGCCACTCCGAGTGGTTCGCCTGATCCATCATGACCAGCAGACTGAAGGTATGCTGGCCGGTCGCCGGGTCGGTGACGTTGAAATAGAAGGCCAGCATGGCGAGCAGCATCAGCGCGCTGCCGAGCAGGGTATAGAGGAAGAACTTGATCGCCGCGTACTCGCGCCGCGGTCCGCCCCAGATGCCGATGAGGAAGTACATCGGCAGCAGCATGACCTCCCAGAAGACGAAGAAGAGGAAGAAATCGAGCGCGATGAAGACGCCCATCATGCCGGTGTCGAGCAACAGGAAGAGGCTGAAGTAGCCCTTCACGCCCTTGTCGATGCCCCACGAGGCGAAGATGCAGAGGAAGCTGAGCAGCGCGGTGAGCAGCACCATGGTGATGCTGACGCCGTCGACGCCGACCAGGTACTGGATGTTGTAGCTCGGGATCCAGACGGCCTGCTGCATGTACTGGAAGCTGGCGGTGGTGCGATCGAAGGCGGCGTACAGCCAGATCGCCATCAGCAGCGGCGGGACGGTCGCGGCGACCGCCGTCCATTTGATCAGGTTGTGCTGGCGGCTCGGCAGACAGAGGATGACGACCGCTCCGAGCAACGGAATGAAGGTCATCAAGGTCAGGATATTGGCTTCCATCGTGTTCCTCTCCCGCGGCGCCGAGCCTCAGCTCGAAACCGGCCCCCACCAGAGCTTCGCCAGCATCACGCCGACGACGGCGATGACGATGACGTAGAGATACCCATTGATGCTGCCGGTCTGCAGCAGCCGCACGCGGCCGCCCAGATACGAGGACAGCCAGCCGACGCCGTTCACCGCCCCGTCGACGACGTAGCGGTCGAACAGCCCGTCGAGCTGCGCGATCCAGACGGTCACCGTCGCCGCGCTGTTGACGATGAAGTCGATCACGTTGCGGTCGAACCAGGCCGCGGCGCGGCTGAGCCACAGCGTGCCGCCGATGACCACCACCTGGTAGAGTTCGTCGACGTAGTATTTGTTCAGCAGCGTGCGATACACGAAGCCGCCGCCGGCCTCGGCGAACCGATCCGGCGACACGCGCTTGGTCTGGTACATCGCCCGGGCCAGCAGGATGCCGCTGACCGCGATGACGATCGACGCCGCCATGGTGGCGTACTCGATCGGATCGAGATGATGCGCGGCGTGCGGCTCGGCGCCGTGCACGACGCCGATGTCCTTGCCGACCACCGGCCGCAGCCACTGCTCGAACTGCGCCACGCCGAGGAACGGCAGCGCCGGACTGAGCGCGATCGGCCAGTTCCAGAAGCCCGCGACGGCGGCGAGCCCGGCCAGGATGAGCAGCGGCACGGTCATCGCGTACGGCGATTCGTGCAGATGCTCCTGGGTGTGATGGTCGCCGCGGAACTCGCCGTGGAAGGTCATGTAGACCAGGCGGAACATGTAGAAGGCGGTCATGAAGGCGCCGCACAGGCCGAGCACCCAGATGAAATGGTGGCCGTCGACGAACGCTTCCCAGAGGATGGAGTCCTTGGAGATGAAGCCGGACAGCGGCGGGATGCCGCTGATCGCCAGGGTGGAGATCAGGAACGTCCAGTAGGTGATCGGCATCCAGCGCTTCAGCCCGCCCATCTTCCGCATGTCCTGCTCGTGGTGCATCGCGTGGATGACGCTGCCCGAGCCGAGGAACAGACAGGCTTTGAAGAAGGCGTGGGTCATGAGGTGGAAGATGCCGGCCGCGTACGCCCCGGCGCCCATGGCGATGAACATGAAGCCGAGCTGGCTGACGGTGGAGTAGGCCAGTACCTTCTTGATGTCGTTCTGCGTCGTGCCGATGGTGGCGGCGAAGAACGCCGTCAGGGTGCCGACGACCATCACCACCATCAGCGTGTCCGGCGCCATGGTGAACAGCACGTTCAGGCGCGCGATCATGTAGACGCCGGCGGTGACCATGGTGGCGGCGTGGATGAGGGCGCTGACCGGCGTCGGGCCGGCCATGGCGTCGGGCAGCCAGACGTAGAGCGGGATCTGCGCCGACTTGCCGGTGGCGCCGACAAACATCAGCAGCGTGATCACGGTCACGGTGCTGAAACCCCAGAACGTCAGTCCCTCGAGGGCGCCGGCGTTGGCGACGATCTCGCGGAAGGTCAGCGTCGCATGCCCCTGCCCGGCCAGCGCCCAGAACAACAGGAACGTGCCGAGCATGAAGCCGAAGTCGCCGATCCGGTTGACGATGAAGGCCTTGCTGCCGGCGCTGGCGTTGTTGATGTCGGTGTACCAGAAGCCGATCAACGCATAGGAGCACAGGCCGACGCCCTCCCAGCCGACGAACATCAGCAGGAGGTTGTCGCCCAGCACCAGAATGAGCATCGCGCAGGTGAAGAGGTTCAGGTAGGCGAAGTAGCGCCAGTACGCCGGCTCTTCGTGCATGTAGGCGGTCGAGTAGATGTGGATCAGGCCGCCGACGCCGGTGATGATCAGGATCATCACCGAGGAGAGCGGGTCGAGCTGGAAGGCGAAGTCGACGTGCAGGCTGCCGACCGACAGCCAGGTGAACAGGTGGTCGAGCAGGAAGCGGTCGTCGGGCGCCAGGCCCTGCAGCTGCACAAAACCGCGCACCGCCAGCGCGAACGCCAGCACCACCGGCGCGCAGGCGATGACGCTCACCGCACGCTTGCCCGCCGCCTTCTGGATCAGCGCGCCCCCGAGGCCGTTGATCATCGCGCCGAGCAACGGCAGGAAGACGATCCAGCGCAGGTAGTCGACCTTGATCAGCTCGTGCACGGTCTCAGGCATCGGTTCCGCTCTCGCAATCGGGCTGGTGGCGGCGCGCTCAGCCGCGCAGGGTCTCGGTCGCTTCCACGTCGATGGTGTGGAAGGTCTGGTAGATACCCAGGACGATCGCCAGGCCGATCGCGGCCTCGGCGGCGGCCAGCATGATGACGAAGATGGCGAACACCTGGCCGTCGTAGGTCGCCGACCCGTAGCGGGCGAAGGCCAGGTAGTTGATGTTGGCCGAGTTGAGGATCAGCTCGACGCCCATCAGGATGCCGATGGCATTGCGCCGCGTCAGCACGCAGTACAAGCCGGCGAGAAAGACCAGCAGGCTGACGACGAGGAAGTGGCTCAGCCCGATGATCATGCGCCCTCGTCCTTCAATTCCTTGCGCGACAGCACCACCGCGCCGATCAGCGCCGCCAGCAGCACCAGCGAGGCGAGCTCGAAAGGCAGCACGTAGGTGGTGAGGAAGCCGTTGCCGATCGCGTAGGTCGTCGGCGCGGGCGCCGTCACCTCGACCTGGTGCCAGGTGGTGATCGCCAGCGCGCGGCCCATCACCGCACCGACCGCGATGATGATCGCCAGCGTCGGCCAGCGGCCGAGGGCGCGGTTGGAGACGCGCACGTCGGCCACCCGGTGCGTCAGCATGACCGCGAACAGCGTCAGCACCAGGATGCCGCCGACGTAGACCAGCACCTGGATGACGGCGACGAAGTCCGCCGCCAGCAGCACGAACAGGCCGGCCGCGCCGAGCAGCGCCCCCATCAGCGAAAAAGCCGAGTAGACGATGTTGGTCGAGAAGGCGACGCCCATGGCGGAACCAACCGTGATCGCGGCGAGCAGATAGAAGACGATGGGGAAGAACGAGAACTCGGCACTCATGCGGCACTCTCGGTTTCGTCGGGCGCCGGCGCGCCGCCCTCCGGCACCGCGAACTCCTCCAGATAGCGCATGCCGCGCTCGAGGATCGGCACGATCTTCGGGTCGGTTTCGATCTTCTTCGGCCGATAGGCCGCGACCGGCTCCTTGACGTAGCGGCGGATCATGCTCTCGAGCGAATAGTCGGCGCCCTCGAACTCCGGCGTGTGGTGGATCGAGCCGGTCGGACACGGCTCGCTGCACAGGCCGCAGTACATGCACTTGGCGATGTCGATGTCGAAGCGCCTCAGCACCATCTGCTTGGTCTGCTTGTCCTTGGTCGCGTCGATGACGATGCAGTCGATCGGACAGGCCCGTTCGCAGGCCAGGCAGCCGGTACAGATCTCCAGATCCACTTCGAGGATGCCGCGGTAGCGGAAGGGCAAGGTGTCCTGCACGCGCAGGTCGGTGCGATCGGGGTACTGCACCGTCGACGGCTTGCGCACGAAGTGGGAGCACGTGATCGCCATACCCTCGAAGATGGTCGTGGCAGTGTCGACGATGTTGCGAAAGTAGTGCGCCAGCGTGGTGGCCATCGAATCTCGCTTCCTCTGCCTCAGGAGAACGGGCTCAGCAGCAAGGTCGCGCCGGAGCGGCGCAGGTGGAAGAAGACGCGGTAGAAGAAGTAGCCGACCAGCGCAAAGCCTCCCGCCGTCATCAGGTACCACACCGGCTGGTTGCCGTGCGGCCAGATCGCCACCCACACGGCGGTGCCGAGGAAGTTCACGAAGGCGATCGGCACCAGGTACTTCCAGCAGGTGGTCATGAGCTGGTCGACGCGGATGCGCGGCAGCGTGGCGCGGATCCACATCATGAGGATCACGCCGAAGTACGACTTGAGGAAGAAGGTGAGGAACTGCAGCAGGTTGAGCAGCACCGGGTTGTCGGTCACCGGCGGCACCTGCCAGCCGCCCAGGAACAGGGTCACCAGCACGGCGCTGATGACGTACAGATTGCCCCACTCGACCAGGAAGAAGAACAGGTAGCGGGCGCCGCTGTATTCGGTGACGAAGCCGGCGACGAGCTCCGATTCCGCCTCCGGCAGATCGAACGGCGTCCGGTTGCCTTCGGCGAGCAGCGCGGTGAACAGCACCCAGAAGGCGACGAAGGTGAACGGATTGTAGAACAGGAACCAGCTCCACGGCGCCCAGCCCTGCGCCTGGATGATGCCCTGCGTGCTCAGCGTGCCGGTGATCAGCACGATCGGAAAGATCGAGAGCGCGGCGGGAATCTCGTAGCTGACGATCTGCGCCGCGGCGCGGATGCCGCCGATCAGCGCCCACTTGTTGTTCGACGCCCAGCCGGCCATGAGGATGCCGACCACCACCAGCGAGGTGACCGCGGTGATGTAGAGGATGCCGACGTTCAGATCGGCGGCGATCAGCGCACTGCTGAACGGCATCGCGACGAAGGCGGCGACGAAGCCCATCACGACGACGTACGGCGCCAGCTTGAACAGCTTGGCGTCGGCCTCGGCCGGCACCAGCTCTTCCTTCATCAGCAGCTTGAGGCCGTCGGCCAGCCACTGCAGGATGCCCTGCGGGCCGACGCGGTTCGGTCCGATGCGCGACTGGATGCGCGCCCAGACCCGCCGCTCGACGAACGTCGTGACACCGGCGACGTTGAGCACGAAGCCGAAGATCACCGCCGCCGCCGCGGCAACGATGCCGATCGCGTAGACGATCGCGGGCGGCAGGGAGCCGAAGACGCCCTGGGCGATCCAGCCGTCGAGCAGTGCCTGCATGGCTAGCGATCGACCTCCGGCGCGACGATGTCGAGGCTGGCGATGACGGTGACCAGATCGGCCAGCATCAGCCCCTGGCTGACCAGGTCGATGATCGCCATGGCCGCGAACGAGCCGGTGCGCACCTTGCAGCGGTAGGGGAACTCGGTGCCGTCGCTGACCGCATACCAGCCCATGTCGCCGCGCGCGCTCTCGACGCGGATGTAGGCGTCGCCGGCCGGCGGCTTGAACTTGCGCGGCACCTTGGCGATCACCGGCCCGTCGGGCATCTGGCGGAAGCACTGGCGCAGGATCTTGATGCTCTGCTGGATCTCGCGCAGCCGCACTTCGTAGCGAGCGAAGCTGTCCCCAACCACGCCGATCTTGCCGGCGCCGACCGGCACGTCGAACTCGAGCTCCGGGTACACGGAGTACGGCTCGTCGCGGCGCACGTCGTAGCGCACGCCCGAGGCGCGCAGGTTGGGGCCGACCAGGTTGTAGTTGATCGCCTGCTCGGCGCTGATCACCGCCACCCCAGCACAGCGCTCGACGTAGATCTTGTTGACCGTGATCAGCTCGTCGTACTCGACCAGCATCGGCTCGAAGCGATCGAGGAAGGCGGTGACCTTCTCGACGAAGCCCGGCGGCAGATCCCAGGCCACCCCGCCGATGCGCATGTAGTTGTAGGTCAGCCGCGCGCCGCACAGCTCCTCGATCAGATCGTTGAGCTTCTCGCGCTCGCGGAAGGCGTGGAAAAACGGCGTGATCGCGCCGATGTCGAGCACCATGGTGCCGACCGACAGCAGGTGGCTGGCGAGGCGGTTGAGCTCGGCGGCGATGACCCGGCAGTACTCGCCGCGCTTGGGCACCTGGATGTCGGCGAGCTTCTCGCTCACCATGCCCCAGCCCTGATTGCAGAACATGGCGGCGACGTAGTCGACGCGGTCGGTGTACGGCATGAAGCCATGCCAGCCGACCTTCTCTGAGATCTTCTCGATCGAGCGGTGCAGATAGCCGACGTCGGGGATGGCCTGGCGCATGACCTCGCCATCGGCCTTGACGACGAAGCGGAGGACGCCATGGGTGCTCGGGTGCTGCGGCCCCATGTTGAGCGTCATCTCTTCGGTCTCCAGGCCCCTCCCGACCTGTTCGACCTCGACTTCGAATCCCACCAGGCTCATTGCAGTCCCCCCGCGTCTTGCCCGTCTCCGTCCACCCTGCCCTAGCGCAGCAGGCTCTCCCGTCGCGTGCTGATGCCGTGGTACTGATCGGGCTCGACGAAATCCTTGCGCAACGGAAAGCCGACCCAGTCCTCCGGCATGAGCAGCCGGCGCAGATCCGAGTGGCCGGTGAAGTCGACGCCGAGCAGGTCGAAGATCTCGCGCTCGAGCCAGTTGGCCGCCTTCCAGACGCCCTCGACCGTCGGCACCACCGCCGCGTCCCGCGGCGTGCGTGCCTTGAGGATCACGTAGTGGCGGTGCGGGTACGAATAGAGATGATAGACGAGCTCGATGTACCCCTCGGTCTTGTAGTCGACGCCGCTGAGGTTGGAGAGCGCATCGCAGCGCAGCCCGTCGTCCGAGCGGCAGTAGGCGGCGACCTCGGCGATCGCCTCGGGCGCGACCAGGACCCATGGGTCCTTGGCGGCCAGCTCGAGGCTGACCACACGCTCGGCGAAGTGCGCCCGAAGGCGCTCGTAGATCGCGCTCGCATCCATTAGTAGTGTCGGAGGTCCCGGTCGGAGGAGGTCTTAGGCCGCGGCACCCGTGCTGGAGCGCCGCACCAGCCAGTTCTCGGTCATCATCTTCTCTTGCAGCTTGAGGATGCCCTCGGTCAGCGCCTCGGGCCGCGGCGGACAGCCGGGGACATAGACGTCGATCGGGATCACCTTGTCGACCCCGTCGCACACCGAGTAGGCGAGCTGGAAGAGCCCGCCGCAGCTCGCGCAGGCCCCCATGGCGATGGCGTAGCGCGGCTCGGGCATCTGCTCGTAGAGCACCTTGGTGCGCAGCGCCATCTTCAGGGTGAGCGTGCCGGCCACGACCATGAGGTCGGACTGGCGCGGCGAGGCGCGCGGCGCCGCCCCGAAGCGGTCGACGTCGGCGCGCGGCCCCTGCGTCTGCATGAGCTCGATCGCGCAGCAGGCGAGCCCGAACAGCATCCACCAGACCGACGACTTGCGCGTCCAGTTGAGAAACGCGTCGGCCTGCGTCGTCAACACCATTTCGGGAAACGAATTGATCAGCGCCATGCCTCGCTCCGTCCCCGTCCGCCGCGTCAGGCCGCTTCGCGCAGTCGCGCCGCGTCGCCCTCTTCTGCGGCGGGAACCTTCTTCAGCCATTCGAGGTCGCGCTTGACCCAGACGTAGACCAGGCCGACGAAGAGGATGCCGACGAAGACCACGATCTCCGCCAACGCGAACAGCCCGTTGCCCTTGAGTACCCAGTCGCGGAAGACCACCGCGACCGGATAGATGAACGCCACTTCGACGTCGAAGATGACGAAAATCAGCGCCACTAAGTAGAAGCGGATGTTGAAGTTGATCCAGGCGTTGCCGGTCGGCGGCTCGCCGCACTCGTAGGTCGCCAGCTTGCCCGGCTCGGGATTGTGCGGGCGCAGCAGCCAGCTCAGTCCGGTCATCAACGCGACCAGAGCCGCCCCGAGGGCCAGGAACACCAGAACGCTGGCGAACTGAAAATACATCAAGAATCCCGCGGCTTTTTACTCGCCGCCGCAGGTAACATAGCCCCCCGGGGCAGTCAAACAAGCGACCGCCACGGGCAGCCCGCGGGAAGGCGAGGCTCCCGCCGCTCGCGTCACGTCTCCGGCTCCCCGCTGAACCGGGTGCGCAGCCGCTCGCGGTACTCGCGGCTGAGCGGCAGGACGTTGAGCGTGCCGGTGATGTCGTTCATCGCCACGTAGACCTCGGTGCCATAGACCTCGGTCAGGTTGGCGTAGGTGATCACCTCGGCCGGCGCGCCGGCGCGCGCGATGCGCCCATCGTGCAGCAGCAGCAGGCGGTCGCAGTACAGCGCGGCGATGTTGAGATCGTGCAGCACGCTGACCACGGTCAGGCCGTCGCGCTGCAGATCGCGCAGCAGATCGTAGACCTCGACCTCGTGGCGGATGTCGAGAAACGCCGCCGGCTCGTCGAGCAGCAGGATACGCGGCTCCTGCGCCAGCGCCCGCGCCAGCATGACGCGCTGGCGTTCGCCGCCGCTCAGCTCGGTGACGTTGCGCCGCGCCAGATGCGCCGTGTCGGTGCGCTCGAGCGCGCGGCGCGCGGCGGCGACGTCGTGCTCGTCGTCGAAACCGAATCCGGCGACGTGCGGCGTGCGGCCGAACAGCACCGTCTCCATGACCGAGAACGGGAAGTCGATGACCGTCTCCTGCGGCACGACGGCGATGGCGCGGCCGAGCTCGCGCCGGTTCCACTCGGCGATCGGACGGCCCTCGACCGCGATGGCGCCGCGGCGTGGGCGCAGAATGCCGCTCATCAGACGCAGCAGCGTCGACTTGCCCGACCCGTTCGGACCGATCACACCGAGGAACTCGCCGCGCGCGACGGTGAACGAGACGTCGGACACGACGGGTTCGGCAGCGTAGCCGAAGCCCACCTCGGCGCAGGCGATCGCGGTGTCGGCCATGAGTTTCCGACGGTAGATCAGTCGTCGAACCAGCGGAAGTCCACTGGAGATTTGGTAGTGGGTCAGCCCGAATCCGGCGCACCCCCTCGTGTACCGCCTTCTCGGCCCCGTCCTGCGTCACCGCGGGTCTGCCTTACCCGCGCCCCCCGCTGGCCCCCGACACGCTCGGCCGCTGCTGACCGTCTTCTTCGGCGGCCAGACCAACTTCAAGTGGAGGGCGCCGGTCCCTCGGCGCC
>JBOHWA010000384.1:0-2783 GCA_050735855.1 Binatia bacterium | reverse complement strand
CGGGCACGGAGGCCCGCGCTACCGGAACATCACCACCGAGCAAGGCTCCGGCTGGGTCGCCCTTCCGCGTCGGTGGACGTTTTCATCCCATCAAGGCTAAGACGCAGCATGCCCGAGACGACGCCCGCCCCTGCCCATCCCGCCGCGACGGTGGTGCTGATCCGCGACGGCCGCGACGGTTGTGAGGTGCTGCTGGTGCGGCGCAACGCGCAGCTTGCCTTCCACGGCGGGGCCTGGGTGTTTCCCGGCGGGCGGGTGGATCGCGGCGATTACGACGCGCCGGACGGCGACGTGGTGGCGGCAGCGCGGCGCGCGGCGGTGCGCGAGGCGCACGAGGAAGCGAGCCTGATCCTGCAGCCCGATGACCTGCTGCTGGTGTCGCGCTGGGTGACGCCGGTGATCCTGCCGAAGCGTTTCGACACCTGGTTCTTTGCCGCGCCGGGCAGCGACGCGCCGATCCAGGTGGACGGCGGCGAGATCCACGAGCACCGCTGGATGACGCCGGCGGTGGCGCTGGCCGCGCAGCGCGCCGGCACCATCGAGCTGCCACCGCCGACGTTCGTCACCATCCAGGCCATCGCGGCGCATCGCGCGGCGGCCGACGCGCTGGCCGGCTTTGCGCGCGGCGGGATGGAAACCTTCGAGCCGCGCCTGTTTCCCGTCGAGGGCGGAGCGGTGACCCTGTACGCCGGCGACGCGGGCTACGCCGCGGGCGAGCTGGAATGCGACGGCCCGCGCCACCGGCTGTGGATGATCGAACAGGGTTGGCGCTACGAGCGCTCGTAGCGCCGCGCCCTCCGCCACGCTCAGGGCGAACGGCGGCAGATCCGGACGAATCGAAGGGGCTCAGGGCGGACGGAAGGGATCCGGGGGAATGGCCGGGAGGGGCTTTGCCTAAGAACTCAGAACACCAACAACGGATTACGCGGATTTCGCGGAGTAGGGCTCAGAAATCCGCTCAATCTGCGCAATCCGTTGTTGCCTTCTGCTTCCCTGGGCAAAGCCGCCGGGAGGAAATCCGTTCGTGCTGAGCTTGTCGAAGCACGGGTGGGGCGGTCCGCGATCTGTCAGCGCCCTGTGAACACCGGCGGGCGGCGCTCCATGAACGAGGCGAGGCCCTCCTTGGTGTCCTCGGAGGTGGTGACCATCGAGACCGCCATCGCTTCCTCGTCGAGTGAGGTTTCGAGGTCCGATTCGAGCGAGCGGTTGAGCAGGCGCTTCGACATGCCGAGGGCGAAGGTCGGCCCGCTGGCCAGCCGCTCGGCCCACTCCTTGGCGGCGGCGTGCAGGCCGTCGGCGGGGACGACCTTGTTCACCAGCCCGATGCGCAGCGCCTCGTCGGCCGAGAGGTCGTCGCCGAAGAAGACCAGCTCCTTCGCCTTGGCGAGGCCGATCAGGCGCGGTAGCAGGTAGGCGCCGCCGCCGTCGACGGCCAGGCCGCGGCGCACGAACACCTCGATGAAGCGGGCGTCGGCCGAGGCGATGATCAGATCGCAGAAGAAGGCGAGGTGGGCGCCGACGCCGGCGGCGACGCCGTTGACCGCCGCGATCACCGGCTTCTCCAGCTCCCACAGCGTGCGGATCAGCCGCTGCGAGCGCGTGCGCATCATTTCGCGTGCCGCGCCGGGGCCGGTCGGCCCGCCGCTGCCGCGCTTGCTCAGGTCGGCGCCGCTGCAGAAGCCCTTGCCGGCGCCGGTCAGTACGACGGCGCGGATCGCCGGGTTGGTGCGCGCGTCGGTCAGCACCGCGATCATCTCCTCGCGCATCTCGTCGGTCACCGCGTTGCGCGCGTCGGGGCGGTTCATCGTCAGCCAGGCCACGTCGTTCTCGATGGTCAATTGGATCGCTGTGTAGTCGGCCATGGGGAGTCCTCCTCGGTTCGGTGCCGGGCGCGGGGGCGCTAGGCGAGCTTCAGGGCGCGGCGCGCGTTGTCGCGCAGGAAGAGCTGCCGCACCTCGGGCGAGAGCTCGAGCGCGTCGATCTCCTTGATGACGCGGTCGAACGGCAGCAGCGGGTAGTCGGTGGCGAAGCAGACCTTGTGCTTGCCGAAGGTCTTCATGAAGTGGACGAAGGCCGGCGGGTAGTGCTTGGGCGCGTGCGCCGAGGTGTCGATGAAGACGTTGGCATGCTTCCAGGCGACGGCGATCATCTCCTCGGTCCACGGCCAGCCGATGTGGCCGCAGATGATGCGCAGCTCGGGGAAGTCGAGCGCCACCTGGTCGATGTAGATCGGCCGTCCGGTCTCGGAGGGAAACAGCGGGCCGGTGTGGCCGACCTGGGTCTGGAAGGCGACGTCGAGCTCGACGCACTTGGCGTACAGCGGGTAGTAGCACGGGTCGGTCGGCGGCTTGCGCCACAGGAACGGCTCGACGCGCAGCACCTTGAAGCCGTACGTCTCGACATGCTCCTGCAGGCCGCGCACCGCCTGCATGATGTTGGTCGGATCGGCGTGGTACTCGCCGATGAAGCGGTCGGGGTGCTGGCGCACCGCCTCGCGCACCGCCTCCGGCTCGCCCGAGATGCAGGCGACCTGCACGCCGTTGCGGTCCATGTCGGCCAGCATCTGCGCCACGTCGGTGCCGTTGTGGTACCAGTCGAGCCGCCCGTAGTTGCGGAAGACGTTCTCCGCCGCCGCCGAGCGCTTCTCCGGCGGCGTGGCCGAGAGATACTGCGTCCACACGTCGATGATGCCGTCGCTCTGGGTCATCGCTTACCTCCGACAATTCTCTTGGGCGCCGGGCCCTCGGCGCCGGGCGTGCGACGTGCCGCGCGCCCCGCCACCC
>JBOHWA010000383.1:0-2540 GCA_050735855.1 Binatia bacterium | reverse complement strand
GGCGCCGGCCGGTGGCGGCGATGGGCTCAAGCCGGGTATGGTGCTCGATCAGTCGAACTGGCAGCTGGCGGAAAGCCTGCTGCCACCCGAAATCCTCGAGCACTACAAGACCGGCGGCTACGCCAACCCGATCGTCGACTGGCCCTCCGGCACGTTCAACTGGCCACCCGACTTCAAGGCCTCGACCGAGAAGAACGCCGGCCAGTTCAAGCTCAGCGACCAGGGCTCGATCGTCCTGAACAACAGCGGCGAGCAGCCGCCCTACATTCTCGGCTTTCCCTTCCCGATCATCGACAAGGCCGACCCGCAGGCCGCCAACAAGATCCTGTGGAACTTCTTCTACCTGACCTGGTACTACGGCAACCTGCACGCTCAGTCGCAGGTCAACTGGATCAGTCCCACGACCCTCGAGCGGCGCTCCGACCAGGACGTGCGCTTCACCTACTACGACGGCGTCGCCGAGCACGAGCGCGTCCCCAACGAGCAGAACTTGAGCTCGCAGCAACTGGTGGTCGCGGATTCGCCTGCCGATCTGGCTGGCACCGCCGCCCTCAGTTGGCGCTACCGTGACCCGTCGAAGCGCGACTCCGCCTGGGCGTTCGTGCCGGCCCTGCGCCGGGTGCGCGCGGTCAGTCCAGCCAACCGCTCTGACGGATTTCTGGGCTCCGACATGAGCCAGGACGATGGGCCGTTCTTCGACGGCAAGCCCGAAGACTTCACCTGGACGCTCAAGGGTGAGACCGAAATGCTGCGCATCGTCGACCCGCTGAACCTGCAGGGCAAGAACGATTCGATCTGGCAACCCGGCGGCGGCTGGCGCGCCAACTGGGAGGAGAACCTGGCGATCATCGGCTACCAGGATCCCAACTGGAAGGGCCTCGCCTGGGCGCCGCGCAGTCAGGCGCTCGCCAAACGCAAGATGTGGGTCATCGAGGGTGTGCCGAAGGACCGCTACTACCTGTACGGCAAGATCGAGCTCTACATCGACCAGGAGACCTTCCAGGGCTCATGGAACCGCAAGTTCAGCTGGCAGGGCGAACTGCTCAACACGCTGCAGGTGATCGCCTACAACCTGATCAAGAAGACGCGCCCCGACGGCACCGTCGACTACATCCAGGGGTCGAACATGGCCTATCAGACGGCTGAGAACGTCAAGGCGAACCGTGCCACGGTCGCCGGCCTGAAGAGCAGCCCCAAGGCGGCGCTCGACGTGCACGCGCCGTTCGAACCGCAGCTCTTCGATTTCAACTCGCTGTCGCGCTACGGCAAATAGCCGCGCGGTTCAGCGCTCGAGCCAGGCACCGACGGCCACCCACAGGTCGTCGGTGCCTTCCCCGCTCAACGCGGAGAAGGCGATCGGCGGCAGCCCGTGCTGCTGTTCGGCGATCGCGGCCAAGGCGGGGCCGCGTTCGCTGCGCTTGAGCTTGTCGATCTTGGTCGCCACCACCAGCGCCGGGATGGCGCCCGCCGCCAGGAAGTCGAGCAACTGGGCGTCTTCCGCCTGCAGGCCGCGGCGCGCGTCGACCAGCACCACGACGCCGCGCAGCGTGCGGCGCTTGGTCAGGTAGCCCTCGACCAGGCCGCGCCACTCGGCCTTCACCGCCAGCGGCACGCGGGCAAAGCCATAGCCCGGCAGATCGACCAGCAGCAGCCCCTTGTCGATGGCAAAGAAGTTGATCTGTTGCGTGCGCCCGGGCGTCCTGCTGACCCGGGCCAGCGCGCGGCGCCCGACCAGGCGGTTGAGCAGCGACGACTTGCCGACGTTCGAACGGCCGGCGAACGCGACCTCAGGCCGTGATGGGGGCGGAATGCGCTCGAGGCGGGCCGCGCCGGCGACGAACTCGGCGCGGCCCGGCGGGCGGCGGGCAGGCGGAGCCGGCACGCTCAACTGGCCGGGGCGCCGACGACTTTCTCGATGCCGCGAACCGTGTTGACGAACGTCTCCCGGTTGGCGCTCTCGATCACCGCATCGGGGAACGGAATGGCGATCTTGTCGGTCGACTTGGCGTCGTAGATGAGGCGCGTGCGCGTCCCGTCGGGCGACGTCTCGAGCCGATAGGTGCCGACGAGATCGGCCGCCTGTGCCTGCGTGGTCTTGAAATTCACCAGGTGATTGGCCGGATCGAGCGTGAACTCCATGACGTACTGCTGCAGCGGCAGGCTGAGCGCCTGGAGCTGGATCTCGACCGTCTTGGTGTTGCCTTCCTGCTTGACCAGGGTCGACTTCTTGATGTTGGCGACCATGTCCGACCCGCGCTCGACCGCCCACACCGCGTCCTGCACCTTGTCGAGCGGCGCGTCGATCACCGCCACGTAGCGGATGTTCGCCACGGCGCCGTCCTTGACGAAGCTCTCCTCGACGATTTCCTTCGCGTCCTTCCACTTCGCCGCTTCCTGCTGCAGGCGCAGATAGTAGAACCCTCCGATCGCGAGCACTGCCGCGACGACTACTCCGCCGATCACCTTTGCATTCATGGTGCTCTCCTCTGCTGCCGCCCCCCCGTCGACGGAATCGGCTGCCAGCCCCCACGGCTGGCAGC
>JBOHWA010000382.1:0-4070 GCA_050735855.1 Binatia bacterium | reverse complement strand
GCGCCCGGCGTTGATCAGCTCGGTCTGCTACTCGGGTCCGGTGGCGGTGCTCGTCGTGTCGTAGCGACTCGGTCAGTGCGCGGATCGCTGCCAGCGACGGTTCGCGATCAGCTGCTCAACCCGGCGGCGGAGATCGTCTCGGATGACGCGCACGCGTTCGGGCGGCTGCCCCTTCGGGTCCGGGATGTCCCATTCGATACGCTCGGCGCCGGGCGCGACCGGACAGGTCTCGCCGCATCCCATGGTGACCAGCACGTGGACGCTGCCCGCCAGCGCCTCGGTGAGCAGCGTTGGCTTCACCCCGGCGAGATCGATGCCGACTTCCCGCATGATCACGGCCACCTCGGGGTGGACGGCCGCGGCCGGTTGGGTTCCGGCCGAGATGGCGTGTGCCAGGCTCGGATCGCTCAGCGCATTGAAGAATCCAGCGGCGATCTGCGATCGCCCGGCGTTGTGCACACAGGCGAAGAGGACCGTGGTCATGGGGGACACGCCGCGTTCGCAGCGCCCGGCGCCCGCTACCAGCGCGTCGTCGCCGAAGTACCGTCGGCGCAACCACAGCGCCACGCTGACCAGGCCGATCATGACCGGAACCTCGATGAGCGGTCCGATCACCGCCGCAAAGGCCGCACCAGACTGGATGCCGAATGTGGCGACCGCGACCGCGATCGCCAACTCGAAATTGTTCGATGCAGCGGTGAACGACAGCGTGGCCGATTGTGGGTAGGTGGCGCCTACCGCCTTGCTCATGAAGAAGGCGAGCAGGAACATCACCACGAAATAGACGAGCAGCGGAATGGCGATGCGCAGCACGTCCACCGGCAACTGCACGATCGTCTCGCCCTTGAGCGAGAACATCACGACGATGGTGAACAGCAGGGCGATCAGTGTGATCGGGCTGATCCGTGGAATGAACTCCGCGTGGTACCACGCCTGGCTCTTCATCCGGATCAGCGTGTAGCGAGTGGCGAGGCCGGCGATGAACGGAATGCCGAGATAGATGAACACGCTCGTGGCGATCTCGCCGACCGTGATGGTCACCGCGACGCTCTCCAGGCCGAGCCAGGCCGGCAGGACGGTGATGAAGACGTAGGCGTAGAGCGAGAAGAAGAGGATCTGAAAGACAGAGTTGACGGCCACCAGGCCGGCGCAGTACTCGGGATCGCCGCGCGCCAGATCGTTCCAGACCAGCACCATGGCGATGCAGCGCGCCAGGCCGATCATGATCAGGCCGACCATGTACTCCGGCTTGTCGGGAAGAAAGATCACCGCCAGGGCGAACATGAGGATCGGGCCAACGACCCAGTTCTGCACCATCGACAGCGCCAGGATCTTCCAGTGGCGGAAGACGCCGCCCAGCTCCTCGTAGCGGACCCTCGCCAACGGCGGGTACATCATCAGCATCAACCCGATGGCGATGGGGACGGAGGTCGTCCCGACGCTGAAGCGGTTGAGGAACGGCTCGAGGCCGGGAAACAGGTACCCGCTCCCCACCCCCACCGCCATGGCGAGGAAGATCCAGAGCGTCAGCAGGCGGTCGAGGAATCCCAGCCGTCTCGCTGGCGGCTCAGACGCCAGTGGGACGGGCGGACTCATCGCTTTCCTGCGGCCGACTTCGCTCGCGGTGACGCACTCGGCAGCACCAACGCGTCGCGCAGCGCGGTGAGGCGCTCCGGCACGATCCGGTAGTAGACCCACGTGCCGCGGCGCTCGCGCTCGAGCAGGCCGGCCTCGAAGAGCACCTTCAAGTGGTGGCTCACGGTCGGCTGGCTGATGTCGAGCGGTTTCATCAAGTGGCAGACACAGGCCTCGCCCGACGGCTGTGCAGCGATGAAACTGAGCAGCCGCAGCCGCGCGGGATCGGCCAGGGCTTTGAACGCGCCGGCGATCTGCTCGGCGGCGGCCTGGCCGAGTCGGCCCTGCAGAACCGGCGGACAACAGGCCGAGAGCGTGGCGACCGATTTCTTCATGCATCCATATTGACAACTCTCGATACAGGAATCAATATCGACAACAATCGATATGGAGGGATTGGCGATGTCGCGAGTGCAGTTGGCCCTGAACGTGAGCAACATCGACGAGGCGGTCGAATTCTACCGTCGTCTGTTCGGCACGGAGCCGGCCAAGCGGCGGCCCGGGTACGCGAACTTCGCCATCGCCGATCCGCCGCTGAAGCTGGTGCTCCTCGAAGGTGTGGGCGAGCCCGGCAGTCTGAACCACCTCGGGGTGGAGGTCGGCTCGACCGGCGAGGTCGTGACCGAGGCGGCACGCTTGAAGCGCGAAGGCTACGACCTGCGGCACGAGGACGGCGTAACCTGCTGCTACGCGCTGCAGGACAAGTTCTGGGTGACCGGCGCGGACCACCGCGAGTGGGAGATCTACACGGTGCTCGCCGACGCGCCGCAGACGGTCCAGAGCCCGGCCCCGCAACCGGCTGACGGAACCGCCGGCTGTTGCGGTCCGGCGACGTCGACCTGACAGCGCGCGGCCAGCCGGCCGGGCATCGCCGCAGGGGCCCGGCCGGCGAATGAGGGGCCCCCGCCGCCCAGGCCCCCGCCGCCCATGTGGAGGCGGCCGCGCCGCTGTGGTAGGTGCGGACCGTCGTCGAGCCGCACTTCGGCTCCGACGGTGCCGCATGTTGAATCGGTCGTTGCGTGTCCTGCTCATCTCCGCCAACACGGAGAAGTTGCCGGACCCGGTGTTCCCCATCGGCGCCGCGTACATGGCGGCGGTGGCGACGGCCGGCGGGCACGCAGTCGAGACCCTCGACCTGTGCTTTCTCGACGCGCTGCAGCCGGCGCTCGACGACGCGCTGCGCAACGCCGACCCGCAGGTGGTCGGCATCTCGCTGCGCAACCTCGACTCGTCCTCCTATCCGCAGAACACCTCGTACATCGACGACTACAAGGCGCTGATCGACGCCGTGCGCGCGCGCAGCACCGCCACCATCGTCCTCGGCGGCGCGGGCTTCACGGTGATGCCGGGCGCGATCATGCAGTACCTCGGCGCCGACGTCGGCGTGGTCGGCGAGGGCGAGCTCGCCTTTCCCTGGATCCTCGAGCGCCTGGCGGACCACCAGCCGCTGATCGGCACCGCCGACTTCCGCTGCGAGCGCGCCGGCGGCGGCATCTGCGTCACGCCCACCGCGCGCATCAAGCGCCTCGAGTTGACCGGTGTGCCGCTGCGCCAGGCGTTCGACGTGTCGCGCTACTACGAGCGCGGCGGCGCGCTGAACATCCAGACCAAGCGCGGCTGCGTCTTCGAGTGCGTCTTCTGCAGCTACCCGCTGATCGAGGGCAACAAGGTGCGCGTGCGGCCGCCGATGCACGTGGTCGACGAGATCGAGCTCTGGCGCCGCGAGCACGGCGTGCGCCACTGGTTCTTCGTCGACAACATCTTCAACCTGCCGATGCGCCACGCCAAGGAGATCTGCGAGGAGATCGTCGCGCGCGATCTCGACATCGAATGGTCGGGCTATCTCAACCCGAAGTTCATCGACGACGAGCTGTGCGCGCTGATGGCGCGCTCGGGCTGTCGCGCCATCGAGTTCGGCACCGACTCCGGCGCGCCGACGATGATCGCCAATCTGCAGAAGGAGTTCTCCGTCGACGATCTGCGCCGTGCCTCGGCGCTGTGCCATCAGCACGGGCTCAAGTTCTGCCACAGCCTGATCTTCGGCGGGCCGGGCGAGAGCGAGCAGACGGTGGCGGAGACCATCGCCCTGATGGACGAGCTGCGGCCGACGGCGGTGATCGCGCTCACCGGCATCCGCGTGCTGCCGGGCACAGGCATGGTCGAGATCGCCATGCGCGACGGGCAGATCGACGCCGACGATACGCTGCTCTACCCGCGCTTCTACATCGCGCCGGGCTTCGAGGACCGCCTGATCGAGCGCATTGAGAGCTACGCGCGCTGCCACTCGAACTGGATCGTCCCCGGCCTCGGCATCAAGACCAACGTGCGCGTCCTGCAGCAGCTGCGCGAGCGCAAGATCAAGGGGCAGCTGTGGCGCCTGCTGCGCTGAGCGGCGACCCGCTGCGCCTCGACGGCAAGCGCGCGCTGGTCACCGG
>JBOHWA010000381.1:0-2851 GCA_050735855.1 Binatia bacterium | reverse complement strand
ACTCGTAGTGGTCGCGCGTCACCTCGCCGAGGTCCTCGCCGCGGTGCGCGTCGGCGGCCGGATACCACACCTCCACCGGCAGCAGCCGCTGGCGAGCGGCATCGGTCATATCGAGCGACTGAACGCCCACCGGGAGCGGGCCGCGCGCAAACGGGTCGTATGTCATGGCGGTACCAAACCCGGGCGGGCTGGGTACGTCAAGCCGGATCAGGTCCGACAGTGCATCCGAATTGGCGGGCGCCGGGCTCGCGACGGGCACCCCCGCCACCCCACCCCCGGCGCCGAGGGACCGGCGCCCTCCAGTCCGGACTACGACCGCGCCGCCAACCGCCGGTGCACGATGATGAGCGGGATGATCGCTGGAATCGCCAGCCCGGCATAGAGCAGCGCGATGAACAGCACGCTGTCGGCCATCGGGTCGGGGACGCCGAGGACGGCCGGAAAGATCGACGCCTTCAGCAGAATGGCCAGGTTGGTGTTGCGAATGGTCGTCTCGATCGCCGCCGCGGCCAGGTCGGCGCGGCCCACCCCGGCGAGCCAGCCGGGCACTGTGCCCGAGAGCTGGTTGGCGAGGATGAGCAGCGCGATGCCGTAGAAGGCCGGCGGGCCGACCGCGCTGGGATCGAGACGGCCGGCGCCGGCCGAGCCGATGGCAATCCCGAGCACCACCACCAGGCTGGCGCGAATACACCAGCGCGCGAAGACGGCGCGCGCCGCCGGTCGCGCCGCGCCGATCATCATGCCGGCGGTCAGCGGCGCCAGCAGGCAGGCGCCGATGTCGAACGCGATCACCGCCACCGGCATGCGGAAGTCGCCGCGCATGAGATCGGCCGCCAGCAGGCGCAACACCGCCGGGGTGGTCACCAGGCAGCCGAGCGTGATGACCGCCGTCAGCGCGATCGACAGGGCGACGTTGCCCTTGGCGAAGTAGGTGGCGACGTTCGACATCGCGCCGCCGGGCATCGCCGCCACCAGGATGAGCCCGAACGCGACGCCGGGCGGCGGGGCGACCAGCGCGTTGATGGCGACGACCGCCAGCGGCACGCCGATCACCTGGACGACGGCGGCGATGGCGAAGGCGCGCGGGGCGGTGAACACCGCGACGAAGTCCTGCAGCCGGAGGGTGGCGCCCATGCCCAGCATCGCCAGCCCGAGTTGCGTGGCGGCGAACCAGTATTCGTGGCGCAGGTAGAATTCGAACATGGAGGGTATGGAGAGCGGGAGCGACATCCCGCACTCCCACAACTAGCCCTGATCCGGCACGAGACTGTTCACCACAGAGGCACGGAGAGAGAAGGCGTGGATGGATCCCATGCACCCTTCCTGAACCTCTTGTCGGATCAAGCCTAGCCGCGCGCCTCCTTGACCATCGCGACGAGGACTGTGCGCGCCTCCATCGGCGTGTGGACGTCGTGCGGGAAGTTGATCCGCAGGCCGCGCAGGCGCTCGCCGATCTGCGCCCGGATGCGCATGCCCATGCGGTCGACGGCGGTCAGCGTCGCCGCGTCGACCTCGATGCCGGCGAACGTCTTGCAGTAGAGGCGCAGCGCGTCGGCGTGATCGGCGTTCATGTGCGCGATGATGCCGCCGGCGTGATCGGCGAGCGGATCGGGCACGGCGCCGGCGTAATCGGCGGCCTCGACCCAGCCCATCGCGCCGAATCCGGCGACGTAGTACAGCGCCGCGACCTCCAGGCGATAGAAGCCGAAGTCGGTGAAGTCGACCCAGTAGCGCGCGTTGGCGTGGCGCGCGAGGTATTCTTCGCGCACCGCCGCGATCTCGCCGGCCGGCACCGGCATCACCGGCCCGACCAGGGTCGCGCGCGATCCGGCGAGCGGATCCTCGGGCCAGTCGGGCTGCATCACCAGCAGACTGGCGTGCGGGTCGGCCAGCAGGTTCTGCGTGTGCACCGCCATGGTGCTGATCAGAAACGCCGGGCGCCCCTGCGCGTCGACCCCGAACGGCATCACCGAGCCGAACGGAAAGCCCGGCGTCTTCTGCAACTGTGTCGAGAGGGTGCCGAGGCGCGCGACGTGCAACAACGTGCGGGCGCGCTCGCCAAACGGCGGTTCGGGAACGATCGGGATGTCGGACGGCCCGGAGCTGCCATGCTGGGTGCTGGTCATGCGCGGCAGAATAGCTGACTGGCACCGCGCAAGTCACGGCGGAAGGACCCGCCCCGATGCTTCGACAAGCTCAGCACGACCGGCCCCCCCTTCCGTTCGCCCTGAGCCTGTCGAAGGGCGTTGCTCAATCGGTTCGGGCGCCCGCTATCCGACCAGGCCGAGCGCGCCGAGCACACCCGCCGCCGCCATGATCAGCAGCGGCGAGATCCTGGTGCGCACCAGCAGCACGCAGGCGACGACCGTGATGGCGTAGGCGGCGAGGCTGTGGTCGGACGACCTCACGATCGTCACGCCGCTGGAGAACAGCAGTCCGAGGCTGACCGGCGCCAGACCCTTCTCGAAGGCGATGCGCCATTTGGCCTCGCGGAAGCGTTCCCAGGTCAGGCAGGCGACGTACATGAGCAGCGACGACGGGCCGAGAATGGCGGTCATCGCGACGACGGCGCCGAGCAGGCCGGCCGCCTTGTAGCCGACCAGGCTCGAGATCATCGAGCTCGGGCCGGGCGCCGCTTCCGAGATGGCGTAGATGTCGGCGAACTGCTGATCGGTCATCCACTGGTTGGCGTTGACCGCCTGGTGATGGATCTCGGGCAGCACGGTGTTGCCGCCGCCGACCGAGACCAGCGAGAGCGAGGCGAACACCGCGGCGAGGGTCAGCAGCGTGCTGGTCTGGTCGCTCACGGCCGCTCCCGCGGCGGCCGCGCGCCGCGCGGCCAGTACCAGGC
>JBOHWA010000380.1:0-3012 GCA_050735855.1 Binatia bacterium | reverse complement strand
CGTCTCGCGTCCCTACTTCGACTGGCCGGTTTTCAGGCGATCACGACTGGCCGGTTTTGGGCGATCCCCGAGGGAAAGAGAATCGAGTACCCATCCCGGTTCCAGCGCGTGGACCGCACGTTCAAGGCCGCACCAAAGAATCAACCCCGCGCCGCAGAGCAGCTGGAGCTGGGGGCGCTGCCGGTCGCTGCGGATGAGCCGGGCACCTACGAGAAGAAGCCCGCGGGCCGGCGCCGGACAAAGTAGGACACCTAGGCTTTATTGTGCAGGCGGGGGCTTAATTGTGCAGGATCGGTTTTCTGTGCAAAGCCCCTCAGGGCGGCTTTGCCCAAAAACTCAGAGACTCAACAACGGATTACACGGATTGAGCGGATTTCACGGGGTAGGGCTCAGAAATCCGCATAATCCGTGCAATCCGTTGTTTGCTTGCTGATTTCTTGGGCAAGCCCCTCAGGGCCTCAGGGCTGCAGCCGTTCGACCGTCCAGCGGCGGCCGCGCCGCGTGAAGCGCTCGCGGTCGTGCAGGCGGTCGGCGCCGTGGGTCCAGAACTCGATGCTGGCGGGGACGACGCGGAAGCCGGTCCAGTGCGCCGGGCGGGGCACGGCGCGCCCGCGGTAGCGGGCCGCCACCGTCCGCCAGCGCGCCAGTAGCGCGGCGCGGCTGGCGATCGGCGCGCTCTGGGCTGAAGCGATGGCGGCCAGCTGGCTGGCGCGCGGGCGGGTGGCCCAGTAGGCGTCGGCCTCGTCGCTCCCGATCGCCTCGACGCGGCCCTCGACGCGCACCTGGCGGCCGAGCGGGTCCCACCAGAAGAGCAGGCTGGCGTGCGGGTTGACCGCCAGCTCGCGCCCCTTGCGGCTGCGCGCGTTGGTGAAAAACACGAATCCACGCGGGTCGACTTCCTTAAGCAGCACCATGCGCGCCGCCGGTCGCCCGCGGCGGTCTGCCGTGCTGAGTGCCATGGCCTCGGGCTGCGGCAGGCCGCTGCGTCGGGCCTGCGCGAACCAACGGTGAAAGCGTGGCAACGGATCGATCGCCATAACCCGCAGCCTAGTGCGCGGCGTGCTGCGGTCAAGCCGTGCGGGGAACTCCGGAGAGGGAAAGTCCCAATTTCGCCGCGCCGCCGTCCGTGGCAAGTCGACGGCACCAACCCGCGCGAGGCCCTCGACCCGCGCGCATCGAGCGTGGAGGTCAGTATGACCACTGGTACATCGGACGCGACACCGGCGCGCGTCGGGCTCGGCCTGTCCGGCGGCGGCTTTCGCGCCTCGCTGTTTCACATCGGCGCGCTGGCGCGCCTCGCCGACCTCGACCTGCTGCGCCATGTGCAGGTGATCTCGACCGTCTCCGGCGGCTCGATCATCGGCGCGCTGTACTACCTGCACCTGCGCCGGCTGTTGCAGCGCAAGCCGGACGGTGAGATCCGCAACCAGGACTACCGCGCCATCGTCGAGCGGATCCAGGCGGAGTTCCCACTCGCCCTGCGGCAGAACCTGCGCATGCGCACGTTCGCCGACTTCCCGAACAACGCCCGGATGTACCGGCGCGACTACTCGCGCAGCGATCGCATGGCCGAGCTGTACGAGGAGGTCTTCTATCGCCCGCTGGTCGAGGACGCGGAGGTCTTCGAGGGGCGCGTCGCGCTGCCGCGCCTCACCGTCCAGCCGCCCGACGAGGCGGCCGGATTCCATCCGTTCGCCGCCGTCGCGCCCGGGGTGACGGGCAACGACCGGCGCCGCCACAAGGTGCCGGCGCTGGTCATCAACGCGATGACGCTGAACACCGGACACAATTTCCAGTTCACCGCGTCCTGGCTGGGTGAGCCTCCCAACCGCCCCGATCAGGGCGATCTCGACCGCAACACCCGGCTGCGGCGGGCGCACTTCGCCACCGACCGCCTGGGGGCCGCCAAGTACTACAACTTCCCGCTCGGCGTCGCGGTCGCGGCGTCGGCCGGCGTCCCCGGGATCTTCCCGCCGCTGGCGCTCACCCAGCTCTACCCCGGCTTCACGCCGCAGCTGGTCGACGGCGGCGCGCACGACAACCAGGGCATCGAAGGCCTGCTCGACCTGGGCTGCACGCACCTGATCGTCAGCGACGCGTGCGGCCAGATGCGCGATGTCACGCTGCCCGACACCCGCATGGCCGCGGTGCTCAAGCGCAGCAACGACGGGCTGATGGATCGCGTCCGCGAGGTGCAGTTCGCCGCCGTGCGGGCGATGCAGCGCCACGGCGGGCTGTCCCACGTGTGCTTCTTCCACATGAAGGAGCGGCTCGAGCAGCCTGAGCTGAAGTGGGACGATGGCTCCGGCGCGGCGCCGACGGCGGCGGTCGACGCCGCCTGCGGCGTGACCCCGTACGGGGTGTCCGAAGCCACCCAGGAGGCGCTCGCCTCGCTGCGCACCGATCTCGATGCGTTCTCCGAAGTCGAGGCGCACGCGCTGATGGCCGACGGCTACCTGATCGCCGCCCACCGCGTCGACGCCGCGCTGTGTGCGGCGCTCGCCGCCGATCCGCCGCCGCCGATCTGCCGTCCGTGGCCGTTCTTCGACGTGTGGAGCGACCTCGCCAGCACCGATCCGCACGGCGCGCTGCTGCGCCACCTGCGGGTCGGCGCCGCTACCGTGGGCAAATCCTTCGCCATCGTCCCCTGGCTGACGCGGGCCGCCGCGAGTGTCCTGGCGGCGTCGGTCGTGCTCGCGTTGGCCGCGGCCGTCTACGTGCTGGGCGGCGCCGGCGTCGGCACCGCCCTGGGGCGCGGTGTGGCGCTGGCCGTCGGTGTCGGCATCGCCGCCGTCGTCGTCCGCCGTTGGGGCTGGCGGCTGCTGCAGGCGATCACCAGCCGCATGCCGCCGCGCCTCGCCGAGCTGGCGGCCGCACCGATCGCCGCCGGGCTGGCGCTCGCGGTGCGCGGGCACCTGCGCACGTTGACCGTCTGGCGCCTGCGCCACAGCCAACTGGCGGCCCTGCGCGGGCGGCCGCCGCGTCGCGGCCGACGCCCGGCCGGGCGCGCGC
>JBOHWA010000379.1:0-3649 GCA_050735855.1 Binatia bacterium | reverse complement strand
GGGCTGGCGGTGATGGTCAACCAGGCGCCGACCAACCTCACCTGCGCGGTCGGCACACGCGTCGAGTTCACCGCCGGCAACAGCGCCGACGCTTTCGGCAAGTTCGACACCTACAACATCGACGTCGAGAAGGACTGGTACAGCCTGCCGCTGACCTTCCAGCCCGCCATCACCTGCTCGATGGACACCGGCGCGCCGCTCGACTGCCGGCCGCTGTATTGCAACGAGCCGCAGTGCCCCGACGCGTTCATCACCCCGACCACCGGCGGCTGCTCCGACAACCGCTCGCCGGCCGCCGGCTGCCAGACCACGTTCGGCGATTTCGGCACCGCCTCCGGCTTCCTGGTCGAGTACTGCCCGAGCAACTGCGCCACCACCAACGGCGCCTGCCCGAGCTGCCAGTCCTCGACGGCCTGCCCGTGAGTGCCGCGCTCGCCGAATCGCGGCTTCCGACCCACGCTGCCGGCCCGTCCGCCCAGCTGAGCAGCGCGACGAGGCCAGCGACCCGCGCGGCATCAACCGCGCCGGCGTATCGCGGTCCACCACGATGCGGGTCTCGCCCCGCGCGTTGTCAGCCGCAAGGGGGGCGGCGCAGCGCGGCGCGCGCAGCGGGCGTAGCCCCGCCTACTCGGCGCGCGCCGCGCAGACGACGGCGGGGCCGTTGACGCGCGCGCGCCACGGCACCGGCGAGGCGTCGGAGGGCAGCCGCAGCACCTGCGGGCGGCCAGGGGCGATCTCGATCGAGACGGCGTCGTACCAGGTGTCGGCGAAGCGGCGCAGGCGCAGGCTGGTGCGGGCGGGCGCGATGACCGCGAGGCCGGCGGGTGGAACGACGACGGTGAGCGCCGCGCCGGCGACCGCCTGGGCGCAGCGCGCCTCGGCGGCGCCCTCGACCTGCAAGCGGCCCTGCGGATCGGCGCCGCCGGCGGCGACCGACGGCGGCCGCGCTTCGAGCAGGACGCGGTCCGCGGCCTGGCGCGCCAACGCCGGCATGCGTGGCAGGCGCTCGTATGGCTCGGCCGGCGAGCCGAGGGCGGCGATGGCGGCGAAGTACTGCCCGGCGCGAATCGACGGCGCGCCCTGCGGGTCGGGGCAGTAGGCCGGATCGACGTCCGCGCCGGCCAGCTCGAGCCCCGCCAGCGCGGCGCGCAGCACGATGCTGTTGTCGTGCAGCGTGCTCGCGCCGAAGCGCAGGTCGTCGGCGTTGCCCCACACCGCCAGCGCGGCGGCGCCGACCAGCACGATGGAGCGACCGCGCCACGCGCGGCGCCCGAGCACCTCCGCCAGCGCCAGCAGCGAGAGGATCGCGCCGACGTAGAGGTAGCGGCTGGCCGACGGCTCGCCGTACTGGCCGCGCGCGTAGGCCGTCAGGCTCCAGAACGTCAGCGCGGCGGCCACCAGGCCGGCCAGCGCCGGCGGCAGCCGCCGCGCGCGCCACACATGACCGACCAGGGCGACCAGGAACGCCAACCCGAGCCACCCGCCCCAGCCCGCGTCGATCCCGCCGATGGCGGCGAGCGAACTGGCAAACGCCTTCGCGATGTAGCCCGGCAGCACCGCCAGGGTGCCGAGGCCGCCCTGCGCTTCGCCGTACACCGCCGTCCAGGCGAGGAAGCCGACCAGCCCCGCAGCCGGGATCCACAGCCGCCGCCACTGGCGTGCGACCAGCAGGCGCGCGGCGGCACCGGCGGACATCGCCAGGCCGATGCTCGAGCAGGCCAGCCCGAGCGCGAGCAGGGCCGCCGCGCCGACGTCGGGCCGCGGCCGCTCCGCATCGAGCAACAGATACGCGCCCAGCCCCGCCGCGACGCTGCCCATCAGCGTGATCTGGAACGGCCACAGGACATCCTGCCAGGCGCTGCCGAGAAACAACACCACGGCGGCGACCGCCAGGCCGGCCACGTCACCGGCGCGGCGGCGCGCGTAGATTGCCGCCAGCGCCGCGGCAGCGATGTGCACCGCGCTGCCGGCCAACAGGAACACCCGGTAGTTGGTCAGGCCGACCAGCGCGAAGAGCAGTTGGTAGAGGGCCACCGGCGCCGCCACCAGATGGCCGTTGTGGGGCAACAGCCACGCCTCGGCGCCGCTGCGGCGCTGCAGGACCCAGCTCCACTCGTCGTAGAAGAAGATGCGCCCGTGGCCGAGCCGGTCGAGATGCCACAGCGCGACGAGCGCGAGGCCGGCGAACAGCACCCACCAGCGCTTCGCCACCGCCTGCCGCGCCACCGTCACCACCTGCCGCCGCCGCACGCGCACGCGGTGTCCATCTCCCGCCGGCGCCGCGGCGTCAACCGCGCTGCGCCGTCGCAGCCCGTCACACCACGACGCCCGCGGCGATGGTGAGCAGGGCGAGCAGCGTCAGGCCGGCGAGGGCCAACAGCCCGGCGCGGCGATTGCCGAGCAGCAGGGCGTAGACACCTTTCACGACATTGTTGCTGGCGATCGACACCATGATCGCCGCCACCGCCACCTCGGGCGAGACGCTGCCGCCGAGGTTGCCGACCAGGCCCAGGATGAACGGGACGATGTCGGTCAGCCCGACCAGGACAGCCAGGGCGATCAGCCCCGCGTCGCCGAGGTATTCCGCCGTCAGCTGTGTGCCGATCGCCAGGCCGATGTAGAGCGCCGCGAACAGCACCGCGGCGCCGATCTCGAGCGGATGCGGCGCGGCGCCCTCCGGCGGCGGCACCGCGGCAGGCGCGGCGCGGCGCCCGAGGATCATCGCGATGCCGGCCGCGCTGCCGAGCAGCGCCAGCCCGAGCAGCGCCGGCGCCATGCGGCGGCCGAACTCGCTGGAGAACGTCCACACCAGGATCAGGATGCGCAGGTACATCGTGCCGGTGGCGAGGATGATGCCGCCGGCGGTGCGCGTCGCGGTCGGGTCGTTGACCGACTGGCGCGCGATCGCCACCGTCGTCGCCGTGCTCGAGTACAGGCCGCCGAGCAGCGCGGTGAGCAGCAGGCTCTGGTCGGCGCGGGTGAACTTCTGCAGCAGGTAACTGGCGTAGGAGATGCCGCTCACCGCGACGACCACCAGCCAGGCCTGGAACGGATTGATGTGGAAGCGGGTGAAGGGCTCGTTCGGCAGCACCGGCAGGATGACCCCGGCGAGCAACAGGAAGGTGACGAAGGTGGTGATCTCGCGCGCCGGCAGCGCGGCCGCGAACTGGCGCAGCGGCTGCTTGCCGGTCAGCAGCAGCACGGCGGCAACCGTCAGCGCCGCCGCCGCGGAGGTGCGGCCCATCGCCACCATGGCGCCGACCAGGTAGGCGAGCAGGGCCGAGAACTCGGTGGTGACCCCGCTGCGGTTCTGCTGGAGCTTCGCCTGGTAGGCGACGACCAGGAAGGCGCCGACGACGGCGAAGCCGACCGCCAGCGGCAGCAGGCTGACCGCCGACAGCAGCGCCAGGCCGTGCCCGAGCAGGCCGATGATGGGAATCGTCCGCACCCCGGCGATCACCGAGCCGTGCTCGCGCACACCCGACTCCTCGCGCTCGAGCCCGAGCACGAAGGTGAGCGCCAGCGTGATGGCCAGGCCGATGACGTCGGCAGCAGCGCCGTCGAGCGAGTGCGGCATGCGTCGTCGGAGATACCGGAGCGGCGGGGAAAGATGAAGTGCGTGGAGGGCGCCGGGCCCTCGGCGCCGGGG
>JBOHWA010000378.1:0-2866 GCA_050735855.1 Binatia bacterium | reverse complement strand
CTCGGTCGGCAGCGTCGAGCGCATCGAGGCGGTCGCCAAGCGGGTCGCGCGGACGCGCGACGAGGGCCACCAGATCGTCGTCGTCGTGTCGGCCATGGCGGGCGAGACCAACCGCCTGCTGGGGCTGGCCGCCCACCTGTCGGCCCACCCGGCCGAGCGCGAGGTCGACGTGCTGCTGGCCACCGGCGAGCAGGAGACGGCGGCGCTGCTGGCCATCGCGCTGCAGGAGCGCGGTCGCGCGGCGCGCTCCTTCCTCGGCCATCAGATCCGCATCGACACCGACAGCGCTTTCGGCCGCGCCCGCATCCGCAGCATCGACGGCGAGCGGCTGCAGGCCGCCCTGGCGACCGGGGCGATCTGTGTCGTCGCCGGCTTTCAGGGCGTCGACGGGGAGTCCAACATCACCACGCTCGGCCGCGGCGGCAGCGACACCTCGGCGGTGGCGGTGGCGGCGGCGATCAAGGCCGACGTGTGCGAGATCTACACCGACGTCGACGGCGTCTACACCACCGATCCGCGCATCTGCCCGCAGGCGCGCAAGCTGGACCGCATCTCGCACGACGAGATGCTCGAGCTGGCCAGCCTGGGCGCCAAGGTACTGCAGATCCGTTCGGTGGAGTTCGCCAAGCGCTACGGCGTGCCGCTCTGCGTGCGCTCCAGCTTCGACGACAGCGAGGGCACCTGGGTGGTGCCGGAGGATGACCGAATGGAACACGTATTGGTGTCCGGCGTGTCGCTCGACCGCGACCAGGCGAAGATCACGGTGCGCGGCGTGCCCGACAAGCCCGGGCTCGCCTTCGCGGTGCTCGGGCCGATCGCCAAGGCCAATATCGTCGTCGACATGATCATCCAGAACGCCAGCGCCGGCGGCGATACGGATCTGACCTTCACGCTGCCGAAGACCGACTTCCGCCGCGCCCTGCAGATGGTCGAGGCGACGGCCAAGTCGATCGGCGCGGCCGGCGTCGCCTCGGACACCGAGGTGGTCAAGGTCTCGGTGGTCGGGCTCGGCATGCGCAGTCACGCCGGCGTCGCGGCCAGCATGTTCGACACGCTGGCGCGCGAGGCGATCAACATCCAGATGATCTCGACCTCGGAGATCAAGATCTCGGTGGTCATCGACGCCAAGTACGGCGAGCTGGCGGTGCGCGCGCTGCACGCCGCGCTGGTCGAGCAGACGCTGCCGGTGGCGGGGTGAGCGTGGCGCGCACCATCCAGATCTACGACACGACGCTGCGCGACGGCTGTCAGGCCGAGGACATCGCCCTGACGCTGGAGGACAAGCTGCGCATCGCCGAGCGGCTGGACGACTTCGGCGTCGCCTACGTCGAGGGCGGCTGGCCGGGTTCCAACCCGCGCGACGAGGCATTCTTCGTCGAGGTGCGCAAGCTGAAGCTGAAGCGCATCAAGGTCGCGGCCTTCGGCTCGACGCGCCGCGCCGGGGCGCGCGCCAGCGAGGATCGCAACCTCGACAAGCTGCTGCGCGCCGAGACGCCGGTGGTCACCATCTTCGGCAAGAGCTGGGATCTGCATGTGCGCGACGATCTGCGCATTCCGCTCGAAGCCAACCTCGAGCTGATCCACGACACGGTGCGCTATCTCAAGCGCCACGTCGACGAGGTGGTCTACGACGCGGAGCACTTCTTCGACGGCTTCCGCGCCAACCCCGACTACGCCATCGAATGCGTGCGCGCCGCGGCCGACGGCGGTGCCGACGTGCTCGCCCTGTGCGACACCAACGGCGGCCGCCTGCCGGGCGAGGTCGCCGCTGGCGTCGAGGCGGTGAAGGCCGCGACGGCGACGCCGATCGGCATCCACTGCCACAACGATTCGGAGCTGGCGGTGGCCAACAGCCTGATCGCCGTCGAGCACGGGGCGGTGCAGGTGCAGGGGACCATCAACGGCGTCGGCGAGCGCTGCGGCAACGTCAACCTGTGCTCGGTGATCGCCAACCTGCAGCTCAAGATGCACTGCACGGTGGTCACCCCGGCCAACCTGCGCCGCCTGCGCGAGCTATCGCGCTTCGTCGACGAGCTGGCCAACATCGAGCACAACAAGCGCCAGGCGTACGTCGGCCAGAGCGCCTTTGCGCACAAGGGCGGCGTGCACGTCGCCGCGGTGCAGCGCAACCCGCAGACCTACGAGCACATCGATCCGGCGATCGTCGGCAACCGCCAGCGCGTGCTGGTGTCCGACCTCTCCGGCCGCGCCAACATCCTGTACAAGGCCAAGCAGTTCGGCGTCGACCTCGAGTCGCTCGACGGCCACGTGCGCAGCCTGGTCGCGGAGGTGAAGCAGCTCGAGCACCAGGGCTTCCAGTTCGAGGGCGCCGAGGCGTCGCTCGAGCTGCGCATGCACCGCATCCAGCACGGCCCGCTGCGCTACTTCGAGCTGATCCAGTTCCGCGTCGTCGACGAGAAGGGCTACATGCGCCTGCTCTTCAACCAGAACGGCAACGTGCAGGTGAAGACCGACGAGCGCATCGAGCACGATCCGGCGTCGGCCTGGGCGGCGGTGATGCTGTCCGGTCCCGACGGCGAGATCGAGCACACCGCGGCGGAGGGCAACGGACCGGTCAATGCGCTCGACACGGCGCTGCGCCGCGCCCTGCGGCGCTTCTACCCGCGCATCGAGGAGGTCCGCCTGCTCGACTACAAGGTGCGCGTGCTGGGCGGCACCGAAGGCAGCGCGGCGCCGGTGCGGGTCCTGATCGAATCGGGCGACGGCCGCGAGCGCTGGGGCACCGTCGGCGTCTCGCTCAACGTCATCGAGGCCAGCTGGCAGGCGCTGGTCGATAGCTTCGAGTACAAGATCTACAAGGACACCAAGCAGCCGGCACCGAAGCGCCGCCCGCGCGCGGCAAAGC
>JBOHWA010000377.1:0-4175 GCA_050735855.1 Binatia bacterium | reverse complement strand
GGCCTGCCCGACGGTCTGCACCGGCGACTGCGACGGCGACGGCACCGTCACCGTGGACGAGTTGCTGCGCGGTGTCGGCATCGCCCTCGCCAGCACACCCCGCGACGCCTGCGTCGACGTCGACCGCGACGGCGATCGCCGCGTCACCGCCGACGAGCTGATCGGCGCGGTGCAGGGCGCGCTGTACGGCTGCCCGGTCGCCACGCCGGATCCACCGGCGACGCCGAGCGCCAGCCCGACGCCGGTCGACCTCGCCGAGCGCCCCCTGCCCGACTGGTACGCCGACGCGAAGCTCGGGATCATGATCCACTGGGGCCCGTTCGCCGTCCCGGCCTGGGCCGAGCGCACGCTCGACCCCGAAGTGATCTTTACCGATCCAACCGATCCCAACTATTTCTTCTCGGCGCAGGGCGTCGAGGCCTTCCTGCAGCACAATCCGTACAGCGAGTGGTACCGCAACTCGGTCGCCATCGAGGGCAGCGGCACCTGGCAGCACCACCGCGACACCTGGGGCGCGGACTTTCCGTACGACGGCTTCGCGCCGCTGTTCGAAGCGCAGCTCGACGGCTGGCAGCCCACGCAGTGGGCGACGATCTTTCAGCAGGCCGGGGCGCGCTATGTCGTGCTGGTGACCAAGCACCACGACGGCTACACGCTGTGGCCGAGCGAGGTCGAGAATCCGCAGCGCGACGACGCGTGGCACTCGAGCCGCGACATCGTCGGCGAGCTGTCCACCGCGGTGCGCGACCGCTGCCTGCGCATGGGCCTCTACTACTCGGGCGGCATCGACTGGACCTGGACGCCACCGCCGTTCCAGACCCTGCTCGACGCGTTGCAGCTGACGCCGCTCGATCCGGCCTATGCGCAATACGTCGACGCGCACTGGCGCGAACTGATCCAGCGCTACCAGCCTTCCGTGCTGTGGAACGACATCGGCGCGCCGCCGGCGCAGGACAGCGAGCAACTGTTCCGCGACTACTACGCCGCGGTCGCCGACGGCGTCGTCAACGATCGCTGGACGGCTGGCTCGGTGGTGCCGCACCGCGACTTCCGCACCGCCGAGTTCAGCGTCGAGGCGGCGATCTCGCCCGACAAGTGGGAGGCGGTGCGCGGCATGAGCCGCGGCTTCGGCTACAACCAGAACGAGACGGACGCGGACTACGGGTCGCCGGAGAAGTTCGTCCACCTGTTGATCGACGTCGTCGCGAAGAACGGCAACCTGCTGTTGAACGTCGGCCCGCGCGCCGACGGCTCGATCCCCGCACCCCAACTGCGCATCCTCTCGACCCTCGGCACGTGGCTCGCCGCCAACGGCGAGGCGATCTACGCCACGCGCCCCTGGACGCGCTTCGGCGCCACCACCGATCAGGGCATCGACGTGCGCTTCACCGCCGACCCGGCGCGCCACGTGGTCTTCGCCATCCTGCTCGGCACGCCCGCCGCCGGCGACCTGACGATCGACGGCTTCGACGCGACCCCGGCCGCCGTGCGCGTGGTCGCCAGCGGCGCGCCGCTCGCCTGGAGCCTGACCGAGTCCGGGCTGCGCGTCACGCTGCCGGCGCTCCCGGCCGACGGCTTGGCGCACGCGCTGGCGATCGAGCTGACGGACGGCACCGCGCAGCGCGCCACAGTGGGCGAGTAGTGTCGACGGTGGCACCGGCGATCGATGCCGGACGAATAAAGCAGTTGACTTAAATCACCCTCCCCTCGTAGCGGGCCGGCATGACCCGCGATCGACCGCGCACCGACACCGCGCGCACGCGTGAGGCGCTGCTCGATGCCGCGGAGCGCCTCTTCGCGGCGCACGGCATCGGCGCGGTGTCGCTGCGCACCATCAACACCGCCGCCGGCGCGCGCAACGTGTCGGCGGCGCACTACCACTTCGGCTCGAAGGACGGCATCGTCGCCGCGGTGGTCGCGCGCCGCATGGCCGCGCTGGCGCGCGACCGGCTGGCGGCGCTGGAAACCGCGGCGGCCGGCGGTGCGCCTGAGCTGCGCGCGCTGGTGGAAGCGGTGGTTCTGCCGTTCATCCGCATGCTGGCCGACGACGCGCCGCAAGCGGCCTATGTCGCCTTTCTCGCCCGGCTGGTCGGCGAGGTCGACGCAGCGCTCGAGCAGCTGGCGCCGCCGCCGTTCTGGCGCATGATCGAGCGCCTGGTGCGCCTGTTGGAGCGGGCGCTGCCCGACGTGCCGCCGCGCGTGCTGCTGGTTCGCGTGCGCTTTCTGTTGCAGCAGACGTTCGTCATCGTCACCGACCTGCAGCGCATGGCGCGCACCACCGGCGGCCGGGTCGCGCCCGCCGATCTCGACGCCATCGGCATCGACTTCGTCGACTACCTGGTCGGCGGGCTGGCGGCGCCGTCGCGCAGTGCCGCCGAGGGCCGCCGCACGGCGCGCACGCCCGCCCGTATCGCCCGCCCGCGCCCACGCCAGCGCGGCCGAGCACCCATCACGCGCGGTTCTGCGCGGCGGAACCGCCCATAGCGCAACAAGGGGGATGCACATGCATGCGATCTGGACGAGAGGTGTCGTACTGGCGAGCACCCTGCTCGCACTGGCCAGCGCCGCGGCCGCCCAGACGCCGCCGGGGCAACCGAGCGCCGGGCCCGGCGGCAGCAGCTACCCGCACGCGAGCTATACCGTGACCAGCAACGGCAGCGGCCGGCTGCAGTACTGGGTCTATCAACCGGCCAGCCCGAAGCCCGCCTCGGCGCCGCTGGTGGTGCTCAACCACGGCGCCAACGCGGACGAGCCGAGCACCTACATCGCCTGGCTCGAGCATCTGGTGCGGCGCGGCAACGTCGTCGTCTTCCCGCGCTACCAGGCGACCGTGCTGACGCCGCCCTCGACCTACACCGACAACGCCATCACCGCGGTGAAGAATGCCATCGCCTGGCTGCAGGCCAATGCCACCCGCGTCCAACCGCAGCTCAACCGCTTCGCCATCGCGGGGCACTCCTACGGTGGCGTGGTCACCGTCAACATGGGCCAGCGGTGGCAATCGGCCGGCCTGCCGCAGCCGCGCGCCCTCATGCCGGTCGAGCCCTGGTACCAGAACATCGACAGCAGCCTGGCCGGGATTCCATCCAGCACCTTCGTCAACTGCTTCGTCGGCGGCGGCGACAGCTTCGCCGGGCGCGCCGGCTGCGACCTGATCTGGGATCGCACCGGCCACATCTCCGCCGCCAACCGCGATTATGTCTGGATGTACTCCGACACCTACGGCACCCCGGACCTCATCGCGGACCACGCCGCGCCGACCGCCGACCCGGGCGGCAGCAGCTACGCGGTGGTCAACGGGCTCGACTGGTACGGCTTCTGGAAGACCTTCGACGGCCTCAGCGACTGCGCCTTCTTCGGCACCAACTGCCCCTACGGCCTGGGCAACTCGGCTGAGCATCGCGGCATGGGCCAATGGAGCAATGGCACGCCGGTGACACCGCTGCAGATCACCGACGTGAAGCCATGAGCCCGCGGCGGGTGTCGAATCGGGCGCGCGGCGCCCGCCTCGCGGTCGCGCTCCTCCTCGCGCCCGCCCTCGCGGCGGCACAGACGGCCAAACCGTTCGCGCCGCCGCCGCGCACGGCCTGGCAGCCGCAGGGCTGCCGGGCCGTCAGCCCGGCGAGCCCGACCCTCGCCTCGCGGCTCGCCTGGCGTTCGCTGCATTCCGATGAGCGCAACAGCGACGAGGTCGAGGTCGCCTATGCGCCGGTCTTCAGCCCCGGCTGGGTGGCGGAGCCGGACACCTGGAATCCGACCGGCCCGGTGTTCGATAGCGGCGGCAACCTCTACCTGGCGCCCTACCAGTCGCACGAGGGCGTCGCGCTGCTCTCGCTCGACGCCGCCACGGGCGCACGCCGCTGGGCGATTGCGGCCCCGCCCGGCAGCCCGGTGGGTGGCGGTACACCGCTCGTCCTCGCCGATCCTGATACCGCCGGCGCCGAGATCGTCTACCAGGCACGCTACGACCGCGCCCTGGCCGTGCGCACCAATGGCTCGATCGTCTGGGATGTCGCCACCGGTCTGGCCGGACCGCCGGTCGGCTCGGGGTTCGGCGCCAACTACCACCCACAGGCCGACGCCATCGTCGGCCTGACGCGCGACGGGCTCGTCTACGCGCTCGATCGGCGCAGCGGCGCCGCGCTGCTCGCCGCTCCGTTCTCGCTGCCCGGCGC
>JBOHWA010000376.1:0-11662 GCA_050735855.1 Binatia bacterium | reverse complement strand
GTCCCTCGGCGCCGGGGGCGGGGCCGGGGTGTGGCCCGTGATCTCGTCGCGAGCACGGCGCCGAGGGACCGGCGCCCTCCAGCCCTTCGCCGCGCCTGCCGCTGTCCTCAGACCGCGGCGCCGAGGCGCTCGCCCTCGTCGAGGGCGCGTTCGAGTTTCTCGGCGTCGTCCGGGCTGAGGCTGAAGTACTTCGCGTCGGGGTGGTGGAAGACCAGGGCGCTGACCGAGGCCTCCGGCTCCATCATGAATCCGTCGGTCAGCTCGACCCCGATGTTCTCGGTGACCGCCAGGAGACGGAAGAGCTGCGCCTGGTCCTCGAGGCGGGGACAGGCCGGGTAACCGAACGACACGCGGATGCCGCGGTAGCGCACCTTGACCAGGTCGGCGAGCGAGGTGCCGGCCGGGTCGCCGATCCCCCACATCTCGCGGATCTTCTGGTGCAGGAGCTCGGCGAACGCTTCGGCGCCCTCGAGCGCCAGCAACTGCAGGATGTGCGAGCGCAGGTACTGGCCGTCGTTCTTCCACGCGTCCGCCAGGGCGCGCACACCGGGACCGACAGTGGTGGAGAACAGGGCGACATAGTCCGGCCGACCCGTGTCGCGCGGCAACGTGTAGTCCGCCAGGCACAGGCCGTCGTTGACCGTCTGGCGGCCGAAATGGAACGACTCCAACACCGCCGCGCCGTCGGGCGACAGGATGTGCAGCGTCTCGCCCTCGGATGCGGCGCGGAAGAACTTGAACACCGCGCTCGCACCGATATCGGCGCGCTGCAGCATGATCTCCTCCACCGCGCGCACCTCGCGCTGCAGCTCCAGCGCCCGCGCGTCGCCGGCGGCCAGCGCGTCGGTGAACTTGCCCTTGAAGCCCAGATGGCGCGTGTAGAGCATCACCGGGTTGATGTAGGGGAAGATCGCATCGAGATCGTAATTGCGCAGCACGTGCAGCTTCAGATCGGGCGGCGTCGGGATATCGTGGTCGCGCCGCACGACCGCCGCGCGCACCGGGGCGGCCGTAGCGGCGGCCGCCTTGCGCTGCACCTCGTCCTTGATCTGCGCCCCCTCGCGCTCCAGGCGCACCGAGAGATCGGCGCGGCGCACCGTGTCGACCACCTGGTTGGCGAGATCGAGACCGGTCATCGCGTCGCTGGCGTAGGCCACCAGGCCCTCGTACTCGGGAGCGATCTTCAAACGGGTAAAGCGGTTCGACAGCGCCGCGCCGCCGACCAGGATCGGGCACGAGACGCCGGCGGCGCGCAGGTCCTGCGCCGTCGCCACCATCATCTGGGCCGACTTCACCAGCAGCCCCGACAGGCCGATGACGTCCGGCTTGTGCTCCTGGTAGGCGCGCACCAGCTCCTCGGGCGGCACCTTGATCCCCAGGTTGATGATCTCGAAGCCGTTGTTGCTGAGGATGATGTCGACCAGGTTCTTGCCGATGTCGTGCACGTCGCCCTTCACCGTGGCCAGTACGATGCGCCCCTTCTGGGCGCTCTCGCTCTTCTCCATGAAGGGCTCGAGGTGACTGACCGCCGCCTTCATCGCCTCGGCCGACTGCAGCACCTCGGCGACGATCATCTCGTTGTTGCCGAACAGGCGGCCGACCTCATCCATGCCGGCCATCAGCGGCCCGTTGATGATCTCGAGCGGCTTGCGCGTCGTCATCGCCTCGTCGAGATCGGCATACAGCCCCTGCTTGGTGCCCTGCAGGATGTAGTGTGCCAGGCGTTCGTCGAGCGGCAGATCGAGTCGATCCTCGACCGCGGCCTTGGGCGCCCGGGCGCGGAAGTGCGCCGCGAAGGCGGCGATCGGATCGTCGCCGCGCCACCAGATCAGATCTTCGGCGAGGCGGCGCTCCTCCTCGGGGATGGAGACGTAGCGTTCGAGCTTCTCCGAGCTGACGATCGCCGCGTCGAGGCCGGCCTGCACGCAGTGGTAGAGGAACACCGCGTTCAGCACTTCGCGGCCCGCCGCCGGCAGGCCGAAGGACACGTTCGACACGCCGAGCACCGTCTTGCACTGCGGCAGCGCCTGCGTGATCAGGCGGATGCCCTCGATCGTCTCGACGCCGGAGCCGATGTAGTTCTTGTCGCCGGTGCCGACCGGGAAGACCAGCGCGTCGAAGTACAGATCCTCCGCCGCCATGCCGTACTTGGTGGTCAGCAGCTCGAGTGAGCGCTGGGCGATGGCCAGCTTGCGCTCGCGGGTGATGGCCTGGGCCTGTTGCTTGTCCTCGTCGATGCAGCCGACCACCAGCGCCGCGCCGTACTGGCGCGCCAGCGGCACGACGCGCTCGAAGCGCTCCTCGCCGTCTTCGAGGTTGACCGAGTTGATCAGCGACTTGCCCTGGGTGCGCTTGAGCGCCTCCTCGATGACGTGCGCGTCGGTGGTGTCGATCATGATCGGCACCTTCACCTTCTTGGTCAGCATGTGCAGGAAGGTGGTGACGTCCTCGACCTCGTTGCGATCCGGATCCTGCAGGCAGACGTCGAGCACGTGCGCACCGCGGCGCACCTGCAGGCGGCCGATCTCGGAGGCCTCCTCGATCTTGGCGTCGGCGATCAGCTGCTTGAACTTGCGGCTGCCGAGCACGTTGGTGCGCTCGCCGACGATCACCGGGCGGGTGTCGGCATCGACGACCAGCGTCTCGAGGCCGGAGACGACGCTGCGGCGCAGGGCGCGCGCCTGGCGCGGCCGGTGCGCGGCGGCGATCTGCGCGATCATGCGGATGTGCTCGGCCGTCGTGCCGCAGCAGCCGCCGATGATGTTGATCCAACCCTCGGCGCAGAAGCGCTCGATCTTCTTCGCCAGCATCGGCGGCAGCTCGTTGTAGTTGCCGTCTTCGTCGGGCAGGCCGGCGTTGGGGAAGCACGAGATCGGGAAGCGCGAGATCTCTGCCAGGGTGCGCAGGTGGTCGGTCATGAAGTCCGGCCCGGTGGCGCAGTTCATGCCGATGGCGAACAGGTCGCGCTGCTCGACCGAGACGTACAGCGACTCGATCGGCTGCCCGGCCAGCATGGTGCCCCAGGTCTCGATCGAGACGGACAGCACGATCGGGATCGTGCGCCCGAGCTGGGCGAAGGCGTCGTCGATGCCGAGCAGGGTCGCTTTGACGTTCAACGTATCCTGCTGCGTCTCGACGAAGAGCAGGTCGCTGCCGCCCTCGACCAGGCCGACGGTCTGTTCGGCGTAGGCCGAGCGCACCTCGTCGAAGGTGACGTTCTCGGTCACCGAGATGGTGCGCGTGCCGGGGCCCATCGAGCCGGCGACGAAGCGCGGTTTGTCGGCCGTCGAGGCGGCGTCGCAGACCTCGCGCGCCAGGCGGGCGGCGGCGTGGTTGATCTCGTAGACCTTGTCCTGCAGCGCGTACTCGGCCAGCACGATGCGCGTGCCGCCGAAGCTGTCGGTCTCGATCAGGTCGGCGCCGGCGTCGGCGTACGCCTGATGGACGCGCTGGACGGCATCGGGTCGGGTGAGCACCAGGTGCTCGTTGCAGCCCTCCAGCTCCGGGCCGCCGAAGTCGTCGGCGGTCAGGTCCATCGCCTGGATGGCGGTCCCCATGGCGCCGTCGAGCACCAGAATGCGCTCGGTGATGGCCTGTTGGAGGGCCTGCTGGCGATGCGTCGAATCCGGCATAGCCTCAAACCTCTAGCCCATGCCCCGGCGCATGCCAAACCACCTTCCACGGGCGTGTGGGCGGGCTCGGGAATCACCGCCGGCAGCCGAGGTCGCAATCGGCCCGGCGCCGCTGGTCGGCACCGCCGGTGCGACGGGCGCCGCCCGCTATGGCGTCGCGTCCGGCGCTTCGCTCAGCGGTGCCAACACATCGGCCAGGCTCATCTCGCCCCAGCCCACGTTGCGACTGTGGTGCAGCGCGCTCAGGGCGGCGCGCACGCGCGGATCGCAGCGGCGCGTGATGGCCGGGGTCGGCGCCAGCTCCTTCAGCTGCGCCAGCGCGATCTGCCCCGGCGCGCGGGTGAGGACCAGGCGGCCGGTGTCCTCCAGGCGCGCCAACCAGCCGCGGGCGATGAGATGGTCTGCGGTGCGCTGGGCCGTGCCGAGATCCATCCGCAACTCGGCGGCCACCGCCGGCAGATCGATGCCGCCCGTACCCTGCTCGAAGGCGTCCGCCGCGCGCACCAGCACGTGCAGCGCGACGACCTCCGAGCGCGGAACGCGGCGGCCCTGGTTGTCGGCCGCGGCGCCGAGCTCGAGCACCGCCGCCAGCTCGGCGCCGGCGAGAACGATCGTCCAGCTCAGGTAGAGCCAGAGCAGCGTGACCGGCAGCTGCGCCAGCGCCCCGTAGATCGCATCGTTGCGCGCCACGCCGATCTGCAGGTTCACGTACGCCACTTGCACCACGTGCCACGCCGCACCCGCGACCAGCGCGCTGGCCACGGTCGGCCGCCACGCCGGCCGGCGGTTCGGCATCACCGCGTAGAGGACGCCGAGCGCCACGGCGTTGATCAGGATCGGCGAGAGCGTCAGGGCGCGCAGGGCGACGCCGCCAAGGTAGCCGTTGGTCAGCACCCACTGCAGCACGAGCTGCACCTGGGCTGCCGAGGTGATGGCGACCGCGGCGAGCAGCAGGAAGGGCGTCAGCATGACGACGCTGACGTAGTCGGTCACCTGGCGCCAGAGCGAGCGCTGGCGGTCGACCCGCCAGATGAAGTTGAAGCTCGCCTCGATCGTACCCAGGACGCTGACCACGGTGAACAACAGCGTCGTCGCACCCAGTGCGCCGAGCGTGCCGACATTGGTGCGGTCGATGGCATCAATGATCAGCGCGGTCGTGTCCGGCGTCAGCGACAGGCGCGACAGCAGCACCGGCTCGAGGCGATTCTGGACACCGAGCCCCTTGAGCACGGCGAACATCAGGGCCATCAGCGGGACGATCGACAGCAGCGAGGTGTAGGCCAGCGCCGAGGCGCGCATCAGGCACTGGTCGGCGTAGAAGCGCCGCGCCACCCCGACCAGCAGCGCAGCGGCGCCGGCGGCGGGGCGCGAGGAAATGCGGCTCATGCGCGGGTCCTATACTGCGGCCGCGGCGCCTTTGCCCACCCGGCGCCCTCCAGCGGACCGTTGGGAGCGGCGCACGGCGGCCGAGGGGTTCACAAGTTCCCCCGCTTGGCATATGAGACGATCTCCTCTCCACCGCATGTCGCCCCTGCCCGCCGCCAAGCCCGCACTCCCGCGCGGATGAGCCACGTCATCCTGGTCGGGCTGAACGTCGGCCTGTTCGTATTCTTCGGCTACCTGCTGCGCCAGCGCGGGCTGCTCGGCTACGCCAAGGGCGGCAAGTGGTATCTCACCTGGCTCGCCACCGGCGTGATCACGCTGATGGACGAGCTGACCTCGGTCTTCTACGCGCCGGCCGAGGCGCACCGCTTCATCGGCCCGCAGGCGATCTTCTTCATCGCCTTCACCTCGCTGATCATGCGCTTCCTGTGCAGCCGCATGGTCGAGATCGCGCAGATCCTCGAGCGCAACGAGATGCGCGGTGGCGGCGTCTACTCCTTCTCGTACCTGGTGCTCGGGCCCGGCGTGTCGTTCGTCGCCGTCGCCTCGATCATGGTCGACTACATTCTCACCGCCTGCCTGTCGACGGTGAGCGCGGTCATCAACGGCACCGCCTTCCTGTCGATTCCGCGCTGGGGCCAGTACGGCATGATCCTGGGCATCATCTGGGGCGTCGCCGGTCTGAACATCATCGGCATTCGCGAGAACGCGCGCGTGACCTTCGGCATCTTCATCGCCGCGGCGTTCGTCTTCGTCAATCTCATCGCGCTCGGCCTGATCAACATGGATCCCGGCAGTCCGGCGATCATCGGCCAGAGCTTCGTCGACGTCGGCAGCGACCTGACGCAGAACGGCTTCGCGCACGCCGTGCAGACGATCACCATCGGCGTCGCCAGCTGCGTGCTGGCCTACTCGGGCATCGAGTCCGTGCTGCAGACCGCCGGCCTGGTGCGCAGCTGGCAGGACATCTCGAGGGCCTACTGGTTCCTCGCCCTCACGGTCGGCATCGTCACCCCGCTGATCTCCGCCCTGGTGCTCTCGGCGCCGATCGACTTTCGTCAACACGAGGGCGATCTGATCACGCACTGGGCCAGCATGGTCGCCAACGTGCCGTTCGCGGTCGTCGTCGGCGTGCTCGGCAGCATCATCCTCATCATGGCGGTCAACACCGCCTATGTCGCCTCGAGCGAGCTGCTCGAGCGTGTCGCGCATCGCTACAACGTCCACTGGCTGGTGGCGACCAACCGGCGCGCCTCGCTCTACCGGATCCACATCATCAACGGCGCGCTCTACACCGCCATCATCCTCCTCACCGCCGGGCAGCAGCACATCCTTGCCGAGATGTACGCCATCGGGCTGCTGGCGAGCTTCTGCATCAACATCGGCTGCCTGCTGCTCTATCGCTACTTCCAGGGCACCAAGGAAGCGACGTACTACACGTCGCGCGTCGGCACCCTGCTGCTCGAGGCCCTGCTGGTCGCCTGCTTCATCTACCTGGCGCTGCACAAGCCCTATGGCCTGGCGCTGTGGGGTGTCACCGTCGCGGTCATTCTCGCCATGGGTATTCCGTTCTCGCGCCGCTACGGTCCCGAGCGCGGCGAGCTGCGGCAGAGCGACTACCCGATGGCGCTGGTCCTCGCGCTGGCCGAGGTCGACGGGACACGCCACATCCACTTCCGCCGCCCCGGCGAGCTCGAGGCGACGCACGCGTCGCCCGGCACCGTCTTCGTCACCCTGTTCAACCTGCGCCAGAAGATCCCCGACAAGGTGGCGCCCAACCACTATCGCTTTCCGATGCAGGGCGGCGGGGTGTACGGCAGCATCGCGGCGACCCTCGAGCTGATCGACGAGGAGTTCGCCGGCCAGGACGTGCACGTCCATCTCGGCTGGCCGCTGTCCTCGTGGCTCGACCGCGTCGCCACCGGCGTCTTCGTCGCCAACCTGATGCGCCTGCCGATCATGTTCCCGGCCCTGCGCTTCACCATCGAGTACGGCGCGGCGGGCGTCTCGCGCCTCGCCGCCGAACAGGCGCCGCCGCCGCTCTAGGCGGCCGGTGGCCGGACGACCAGACGATACACCCCGAGGCCGGCCAGGGCACCGATCGCCGCCACGACGCCGAACAGCGACAGCAACGGCGCCGGCAGCGAGGCCGTCGGGCATTCGATCATGACGCACGAGGTGTCCGGCCCGCTGAAGTCACCGCCCTGCGCCTCACAGTCGAACGCCACCACCGACAGGCACTGTCCATTCGGCAGGCAGCACGCCCCGACCGAGCCTCCGGTCGCGTTCGCCACCGACACCGCACACCCGACCAGCGCCAACGCCACCACCGTCGCCAGCTTGGCGCGACGCGACACCCACACCACGGTTGCGATCATGTTCCACTCCTCCCGTTCGTCTCAGCCGGCGCGGCGTCGCATCAACAGCCGGAACATGCCCAGGCCGCCCAGAGCCCCGGCCGCGGCCACGATGCCGAACAGGGACAGGAGCGGTACCTGCACCGACCCGGTCGGGCATTCGATCATGACGCACGAGGTGTCCGGCCCGATGAAATTGCCGCCCTGACGCTCACAGACGATCTCGACCTCCGAGAGGCATTCGCCGTTCGCCAGGCAGCATGCGCCGACCGGTGCAGCGGCGCGCGCCGCCAACACCCCGGGGCCGACCAGGATCAGAACGCCCAGCGTGAATGCCAGCCCGCAGCGCCAGGCCCGCGTCGTTAACATCGCCATGTGTCGCCCCTCCGCTGCGGCGTGTATCACCACCCGGCGCGAAACTCACGCCCGGCTGGTTCTGCGCCCGGCCGGCGAAGAAAGGGTTGGAAACCACTTGCCCGGCTGTGTTACCAGGACGGCTGGGAAGAAGCGGGGGACCCCATGCACGCAACAGTCCGGATCGAGCCGTGGGCGCGCTGCGCCGCCGTTGCCATCGCCGTGTCGTCGCTGCTGCTCGACGCGCCCGTCCGGGCCCAGACGCCGACCCCGGTGCCGATGGAATGTGCGGGCAGCGAACGCCTCGACATCACCTGGCGCGACACCACCGACACCGCCAAGATCACCATCCGCGCCAGCCGTTGCCCGCCGCCGGCGGGCTGCGACGACGGCTTCCTGCAGCTCACCTTCGCGCCGATCCGCTTGGTCATCGAGGACGCCAGCGGGCGCCGGATCACGGCTGATCTCCCCGTCGAGCAGAGCCTGAAGAACGACGGCTGCCCCGCCGGACACGAGACCTACGAACTGGACGGCGGCAAGCTGCGCTACGTCTTCGGCACCGCCGGCAAGACCAGCGTGATCATGAAGTCGCCGCTGTTCATCGGCGACGCGCCGTTGCTCGTCGCACCGGTCCGTTTCAGCCTCACCGACGCCAGCGGCTACTCGCTCGGCACGATCATGCCGGACTGCACGGTTAGGTCGACCGCGTCCGTCGTCCGTGTCCGCTGCTCGAACAGCGCCACGTCGTCGGCCCCCACCGCGACCGCGACCGCCGGCGGTACTCCGCCGCCGCCGACGCGCACGCCGATTCCGACGCGCACGCCGATCCCGACGCGGACGCCGATCCCCACCCGCACGCCGGTCTGAGCGCCGGCGCGCGAGGCCTATGCCACCCGCGCCGAGATCGTCTGACAGCGGGCGCCCGCCGCCCGGCGGTGCAGAGCGGCGGCGTTTGGCCGCAGCTACCGTTTCGGGCAAGGTGGCACCGATTCGAGGCCGATCGGGCGCTGCCGGGGTGCGTGAGTCGGCTCACTTCTCCGTGACGCCGGGGTGGTGAAATTGGCAGACACAAGGGACTTAAAATCCCTTGGCGGGTAACCGCCGTGCGGGTTCGATCCCCGCCCCCGGCACTGACTTTTCAGCTACTTGCGGCACTTACCGGAAACGCTGTCACTTGCCCGTGTCCCTTCCGCGTCTGACCCCGGAGAACTCTCACGATGAGTGAAGCGGCCGCGGGGGGGGCAGGTCAGATGGACGTGACGCTCGCCGAGCTGGCCATCGAGCTGTTCTTCCCTGCCGACACGGCGGCGGCGGAGGCGGTACGGCGGGTGGTGAACGCCAGACCTGTGGGCGATCAGAAGCCTTCGCGAACAGCACGGACGAAGTAAGTGGCGTGCTGAAATGCGGCGACGGGCGAACCGTCCTGAAAGTACACGACCCAAGCATCCGAGGGAGTCGTCGCCCGTTCCGATGCGGACCAATTCCCGCTCCCGGGTGTGCAGCTACAGGCAGCGGAGTTTATGTCCGTACACGTCGCGCCGCAGCTCGGCCCGTGGAAGGCTACGTCGACCGCCGGTGCACCAACCGGGTCGGCGTAGTCGACGATGGCTTGCAGCTCGAACAGCGTCGGGAGACGCCAGTCGCTGTGGCCGGCGAAGGTCGCCGAGTTAAGGTCACTCACCCAAGTCCACACGGTCGCCGTAGCGGAGCAGACACCCTCACCGCCCGTGCACTGCACGCAGCCGGTGTCCCCGTCGGCGTGCGCCGCGCACAGCGCGGACGCGGCCGTGGTCGGCTGACAGTGCTTGCTGACCAGCCCGGAGCAGGTCCCGGCCCACATGTACCTGTTGTCGGCATCGTGCGGGTTGGTAAGACTCGGGAAGAAGAAGTCGAGTTCGGTTTTCTTCTCCCAGATCAGCCCCGTCCGGCGATCCATGATCGTGCCGTCGGCGTTGTCGACGAAGCGCGCCTCGCCGGACAACTGCCATGCAGTTCGGCGCGTGTCGGCGGAAAGATCCCTCTGCTGCGCCGCCAGGTCGCCGATCAAGGGGCAGTCCCCGTCTTCGTACACCGCCCACTTCGCCGCGAACTTGCTGTCGCATTTGCTGAAGTCGGCGGCGGTGCCCTTCTTGACAGCCTTGGCTTCGGCCTTGAGCCGGCACGCCGAATACTTCGCCGCCACGGTCAACTTACCCGATTCGCACCGCTGCGCGACCGTGGCGCTCCATGCCGCCTGCGCGGCGCACAGCGACAATACGACGACGATAAAACCACCTCTGATCGACATTCACTCAGCCCCTTGCCTTCAGCTACCGAGGCGGCATCGCCAAATGCAAGCATACCAATAGGGTCGACGAGGCGGTGTCGCCGCAGGTTGGCGTGTCGAAGCGGACCAACGAGGAGGAGTCCGGCCGCGACCGGCGAGTGCTGGAGGGGGGCGACTGTTGGGTCCCCCTGGCGGCTCTCGACTAGGTGGTCCGCGATTCCTAGGGACTTAAAATCCCTTGGCGGGTAACCGCCGTGCCGGTTCGATCCCCGCCCCCGGCATTTGGTTCTCGGCTACGTGCGGCGCCCATCGGAAACATCGAAGGCCGCCGGCGACGGCTTCGAGTCCCTAGGAGACCATAGCCAGCAGAATCAGTGCGACGAACGCCGCCGGCAGAAGGATCAACGCCCACCGATCGACGCGGCGCGAGCGGGCGGGATCGTTGCGCAGAAAGGCGGCTTGAAGCGTGCTGATCAGCACGCCGATGGCGATGCACGCATAGGCGGTCAGGAAGACGCGGTCGATCACGGTCAGATACGAGATCTGCGGCAGATTGAAGCTCATCGCGAACTGGGTGGCGATGGAGGCGAGCAGCGCCGCCAGACTGATGCCGACGCGGTCGTGGAAGTTCTCGATCGGGACGACGAACACGGTGCAGGAGATCAGGAAGATCAACGTCCCCGGTACGAAGACGGTCCAGAGGTAGAACGCCGCGTTGCGCTGGACGTCGATCACGGCGACGAATTCCGAATACGACTCGCGCCACCCGGCCAGCTGGGCGGGACGCACCAGCGCCGAGACCCTCGTCACGTTGAGCCCTTCGAAGGTGCTCTCAGCACTGAAGCCGATGCGATCGGTGTCGGCGACGAAGACCATGTCGTCGACCGGCCAGAGGAACGATTGCAGGCGCACCTCGAGCGTCTGGTGATCGAACGGGAAGCGGCGCAGGTCGAGGTTGGTGCGGAACTCGGATGTCAGGCCCAGCAGGTAGCGAACCGCGCCGGCCGGGCTGATCTCCAGCGCTCGATTGGTGATCGCCGGCTCGGCGGTGTTGACGAACTCGATCTGCGGCCACCACATCTGGGTCAGCCGCGCGCTGGCGTCCTCCTCGAGAAAGCGCTGCGGCTCGTCACCGCTGAACGCCAGACGCGCATCCCGCCACCTGAAGGTGACGTAGATGTCCGCCTCGAACGTCTCGCTCCGCTCGGCGACGCCGCTCAGGTTCGCCAGCACGAACTCCGTGCTGACCGGCACCGGCCGCTCCCCGGGCGGCAGCGACACCGGTTCGGCCGCGACCAGTGCCGGAACGAACAACATCAGAACAGGAAGGGCAATACGCACGGGGTAGCGCTCTACCGACCTTGTCCAGCCAAGTCGAGCGTGGCCCGCGGCCGCAGCCAGGATTTCACCACCGGCTGAGCTTCGCCTTTCCCTCTGGCTCGATTCGAGCGGACGCCGGAGAAGCGTCGGCGCGGCTGAGGCCGAGTCACAACTCTTCGAGGTAGAGCATCCCGTCCTCCCCCAGCCAAGCTACCGCGGAGAGGGAGAGTATGCAGCGAGAGCGGGCTTGCGATGCGACGATGGGTGGTGGTGCGTGAGTCGGCTCACTTCTCCGTGACGCCGGGGTGGTGAAATTGGCAGACACAAGGGACTTAAAATCCCTTGGCGGG
>JBOHWA010000375.1:0-4136 GCA_050735855.1 Binatia bacterium | reverse complement strand
CACCCCCGGCGCCGAGGGCCCGGCGCCCTCCACGGGGCACGGCGTCGAGCGGCCAAGGGCCGTGCGACGGGCGGTCGACGCGTTTGCCGTTGTGACAGGCGGGGATTCTTTGTAGGAACCAAGGGATACGGGTGATTTGATGCAGGGGGTACGGGGAGACGCGGACGACGCTGCGCCGGCGCAGGGACGTCCGGCGGGCGGTGCGCCGACCAGTTGGGGGCGCAATCGCAGCAGCTCGGGCTGGCTGGTGCTGCAGTTCGCCGTCAAGGACTTCAAGATCCGCTACACCCACTCAGCCCTCGGCTACGCCTGGTCGGTGCTCAACCCCTTGATGTTCTTCGGCATCTACTACGTCGTCTTCTCCTCCTTCATGAAGCTCGACGTGCCCAACTACCCGGGCTTCCTGTTGCTCGGCGTGGTGCTGTGGAACTTCTTCTCCGAGGGCACCTCGAACGGCGCCGGCGCGCTGTTGTCGCGCGCCGAGCTGCTGACCAAGACCGTGCTGCCGCGCCAGGTGATGGTCTATGCGGCGCTGGTCAGCGCCGGCCTGACCTTCGTCATCAACCTGATCATCCTGATGGTCGTGCTGATGATCACCGGCACGCCGCTGACCGTGACCGCGATCACCTTTCCGATCCTGCTCGTCGATCTCGTCCTGCTGACGCTCGGCATGTCGCTCCTGCTGGCGCCGCTGTACGTGCGCTTCCGCGACGTCGGCTACCTGTGGAGCATCGCCCTGCAGATCGGCTTCTGGCTGACGCCGATCATCTATCTCGACCTGATGGTGCCGGTGAAGTGGCGCTGGATCGTCTGGGTCAACCCGGTCGGCCGCATCATCGGCGACGCGCGCCGCGCGCTGATCTACGGCTGGTGGCCGGGGGTGCGCGGACTGCTCATCACCACCGCCATGTCGGTGGGGATCTGCGTCCTCGGCTACATCGTCTTCCGCCGCATGCAACATCGGCTGGTGGAGCACTTCTGATGCCGGCGATCGAGCTGCGCGACATCCACAAGACCTTCCGCATCCCGCACGAGGTGCACACCACCCTCACCGAGCGGTTGCTGCACCTCTTCCGCCCGCTGACCTACGAGCGCTTCGAGGCGCTGCGCGGCGTCGACCTCGAGATCGAGAAGGGCGCCTTCATCGGCATCATCGGCGGCAACGGGTCGGGCAAGTCGACGCTGCTCAAGATCATGTCCGGCCTGCTGCCCCCCGACCACGGCACGGTGCGCGTCGACGGCTCGATGTCGGCGCTGCTCGAGCTCGGCCTCGGCTTCAGCGCCGAGCTGACGGTGCGCGAGAACGTCGAGCTCTACGCCGCCGTGCTCGGCTATCCGCGCCGCGAGGCGCAGCGGCGGGTCGACGAGGCGATCGAGTTCGCCGGCCTCGACCGCTTCCGCGATGCCAAGCTGAAGAACCTCTCGACCGGCATGCGCGCCCGCCTCGGCTTTGCCACCGCCCTGCAGGCCGAGAGCGACATCCTGATGCTCGACGAGATCCTCGCCGTCGGCGATGCCGACTTCCAGCTCAAGTGCCTCAACGTCTTCGAGGACCTCAAGCGGCGCCGCAAGACGATGGTGCTGGTCAGCCACGACCTCGGCCAAGTGCAGCGCTTCTGCGACGAGGCGGTATGGCTGAACAAGGGCGTCGTCGGGGCGCGCGGCGACCCCGACCGGGTCATCGCCGAGTACCTGAAGACGGTCGGCGCCGAGACCGAGGAAGTCATGACTCGCCCCGGCCGCCAGCGTGTGCAGAGCGACGACTGCATCAAGATCGTCGACGTCTGGCTGGAGAACGACGAAGGCCGGCGCATCGGTCGCGTGCGCTCGGGCGACCATCCGAGCATCGTCGTGCGCGCGGCGGCAACTGAGGACGTCGACCAGCCGGTGCTCGGCATCCAGGTGGACGCCGACGACGGCACCTGGATCTACAGCGCCAGCACCAAGGACACCGAGGTGCGCGGCGTGCTGGTCCGCGCCGGGCAGGGGATCGAATGGCGCCTGCGCTGCCTCGCCGCGCTGCGCAACGGGCGCTACACGGTGTTGGTCGGCATCGCCAACCGCGACCAGACGACCTTCCACGATCTGGTCCGCGGCGCGCTCGATTTCGTCGTCCACGGCAGCCTCTGCCCGCCGCAGGGCGCGCCCGATTTCGGCGGCCGGGTCAGCCACACCGACCTGCAGGGCCGCTATACCTATCGCCTCGACGTCGACCTGACGTCGGGCATTCCGACCGCGGCGGACGACGTTCCGCTCGCCCAGCAGAAAGGAGGCGTGCGGTGAGCGCACCCACTACCTCGGCCGCGCCGAAGGTCACCGTCATCATCCTGACCTGGAACCGGGTCGACGACGTCGTCATGTGCCTCGAGAGCTTCTCCGAGGTCGACTACCCGAACCTCGAGGTGATGGTGGTCGACAACCACTCGGCCGACGAGACGGTCGAGGTGCTGCGCGAGCGCTACAAGTGGATCACGTTGATCGTCAACGACGACAACCTGGGCTACGTCGGCGGCAACAACGTCGGCATCAAGCAGGCGCTGCAGACCGGCACCGACTACGTCTTCGTGCTCAACAGCGACACCAGGATGACCCGCACCTGCCTGCCGGAGCTGGTGCGCGTCATGCAGGCCGACCCGCGCATCGCCATCACCGGGGCGAAGAACCTCTACATGCAGAACCCGGCCTTCACCTGGGGCAAGTACGGCGTGCTCAACTGGGGCCCGATGCTCTGCCGCACGCACGGCCGCTTCGTGCGCGACTATCCGGAGGCGTCGCCGAAGGACGTCGACTGGGTGATCGGCAACGGCTGTATGATGAGCCGCGAGGCGCTCGAGACGGTCGGCATCTTCGACGAGGCGTTCTTTCAGGTGAACGAGGACGTCGACTGGTGCATCCGCGCCCGCAAGCTGGGCTATCGGGTGGTGTACGTCGACACCGCCGCCATCCACCACCGCGGCGCCAGCAGCGCCGACCTGAGCAAGCCGATCGTCTTCTCGTACGGCTATTTCCTCGGCCGCAACGCCATCATGTTCGCCAAGAAGCACGCCAACCCGTTCCAGTTCACCTGGCTGCTGGCGATGATGACCCTCGGCCTGCTGATGCGCATGGCCGCCTTCTCGCTCGCCGCCACCGTGCGCTCGGTGATGGGCCAGCAGCACTTCATCAACGGCATGCTGGACGGCTTCTCCGGCCGCCTGCGGCGCGACAAGATCACCATCCGCATGCCGATCCCGAGCGGCGACCCACCCGACACGCCGGTGGTCCGCATCCTGCGCTGGCTGGGCGCGTGAGCGCGACGCGACCCTCGATCGAAGAGCAGCAGCGCGACCGGCGCGAGGAGCGCGCCTGGCAGAACGAGATCGGAGCCGACCTGCTCGACGTGCCGTTCACGGCGGCGGGCTCGGCGGCCGTGTTCGAGCGCCAGTGGGAGCGCATCGCCGGCGCCCTCGCCGGCGCCCCGCCGGGGGCGGTGGTCGAGGTCGGCTGCGGCAAGGGGCACCTGCTCGCCTGGCTGCAGCGCCGCCTGGGCGACCGCTTCTGCGCCGGGCTTGACCTCTCGCACGCGGTCCGGGCGCTGCCGCCGCAAGGCCTGGCCGGGGCGCTGGCCGACGGCGAGCAGCTGCCGCTGCGCAGCGCGAGCGTCGCCGCGCTGATCTACGACGGCGCCCTGCATCACCTGATCGACTACCCGGCCGGCCTCGTCGAGGCGGCGCGCGTGCTGCGGCCGGGCGGCGTGCTGGTGCTGTTCGAGCCGGTCTCATCGCCGTTCACCCGCCTGATGCACCGCGTCCTCGATCCGATCGTCGCGCGCCGCGCGGTGCAGTACGAGTCGCCGATCGACCAGCGCTACAAGCACGCCTTCGACGAGACGGTCATCACCCGTGCCCTCGACGCACAGGGCATGACGTGGTCGTACGAACGCACCGACGTGCTCGCCTACCCGCTGACCGGCTGCTACGCCGGCTCGCCGTTCGCGCGCCATGAGTGGCTGCTGCGCGGCTGCCTGGCGCTGGAGCGCCGCCTGCTCGCCGTCCCCGGCCTGCGCCGTGCCGTGCAGGCGTTCGCCTGGCGCATGCTGATCTGCGCCCGCAAACCGTAACTGGAGGGCGCCGGGCCCTCGGCGCCGGGGGTGGGGT
>JBOHWA010000374.1:0-5697 GCA_050735855.1 Binatia bacterium | reverse complement strand
GCAAGCGGCGTGGCCACGCCGCGCTGGTCGACGACGACCAGCTGCATGCTGCCGCCATCCTCGGCGACCACGACATCGCCGGCTGGCGAGATGACGAGGTTGTCGACGCCGCGCAGCACCGGGTCCTCGTCGTCATCGTAGAGGATGCGCAGACGCTCGGCGGCGGTGTCGTAGGCCCAGACGCGGTTGTCGTACTTGGTGGCGAAGTAGACCACCCCGGCGGCCCAGGCGACCCCTTCGCCGCCGGAGAAGGCGGTGCTCTGCGGTACCAGCTCGTTGGCGCTGGTGCGCGGCTCGGGCACCGGCCACCACTTCACCGCACCGGTCGTGCCGCCGACCACCTGTGCGACCTCGAGCGCGCCGTGGGCGACGTCGGGATAGGCCGCCGGGGTGAAGCGATAGAAGCGGCCCGTCGGGGTGTCCTCGGTGAGGTAGTAGCGCTGCCCGGCCAGATCGACCGCGACGGCCTCGTGCGCGAACGTGCCGAGGGCCGGCCGCGCCACGGCGGGGCGAGCGCCGAGCGGGTCGCATTCCCACACCTGCCCGCGCGGGAACTCCTCGCACGACAGCCACGTGCCCTGCGGCGTGGCACCGCCGGCGCAGTTGAGCGTGGTGCCGCGCAGCAGCGGGTAGGCATCGACGATGCGGCCGTCGGCGGCGAAACGCAGCGCCCCGACGCCCCCCTCGCCGGCGGGCAGCTCGCTGTTGCAGGCGTAGATCCAGCCGCCGTCGCCGCTGGCAAAGCAGGCGCCGCCGTCGGGCGAGGAAGGCCAGACATACGCACCCGGGCCGATCGGCGACTGGCCGCTGCGTGCCACGATGCGCGAGGTGAAGCCGTCCGGCAGGCGCAGGCCGTTGGCATCCGGCGCCCGCAGCGGCCCCGCCTGCGCTGCGGCGCGCGCCAGCCACGGCGCGGCGACGCACACGCCGGCGCTGGCCAAGGCGTAACGCAACATCTGGCGACGGGTGACGCCGCGGGGAACTGGTGCGGGCATTGCGGTCAGGACCAACGTAGCCAACCAGACCGTCCCGTGCCAGTCGACCAACCAGGCGATCGGAGCCGCGGCGCGCGCCGGGGATTCGCTGGACTGAATCGGTCATTCTCCGCCGCCCCGGGCTGTGCTGCCCAGCCGATGGACAAGGGGCCAGCGTCGAGGAGAACGGGGCCCCCTGCCGTATCGCGGAGGTGTCCATGGCCCGTGGCGACTCGGCTTGGTGGGGACGACAGTCCGCGCTCGTGCTCGGCGGACTGGTGCTGCTCGCGCGCGCGGCGGCGTCGGCCCAGACGACGATCGGCGAGACCCCGCTCGTCCACGACATCGACAGCTTCGCGCTCGCCGAGCCGAAGATATTCTGGCACCGCGCCGGGCCCTGCCGGCCGGCGCTCGGGGTGGGAACCACCGCCGGCGTGGTCGAGCTGCCGTCGACCCTGGCGCGCATCGCCACCTATGGCAGCCGCCCGCGCCCACTGTTCCTCGGCCAGGGTGACGACGGCAGCTGTACGCCCGACACGGTGCGCTCGGAGATCGTCGCCGATCGCCGGTTCGTCTACTGGGTGGACGACCGCGGCCTGGTCCGCCTGCACACCGGCGCCAATCCCGGCGACGTACCCGAGGTGCTCACCGACGCGGTGCAGCGCTCGGACGATCTGGCGCCCGTCGAGCTGGCGCAGGACGGAGAGGCCATCTACGCGCTGCGCCGCGCCGCGGGCGACGCAGCGGAGATCTGGCAGGTGTCGAAGACCAGCGGCGAGCCGGTGCGGCTGCTGCCGCCTCTGGCGGCGATCTCCGATCTGTCGGCCGACGGCGAGTGGATCTACTTTCGCCAACGCGACGAGTTGGTGCGCTTCAACGTCCTGCGCGGCGGCGAGGTCGAGACGCTGCTCGGTGGCGTCGTCAGCTACACCGCGGAACAGACGGCGGAGGCCTGCGAAGCGGACTGCCCGACGGCGCGCTACGTGTTCATCGCTACCGAGGATCGGCGCCTGGTGCGCTTCGACAAGCGCAGCGGCGATCTCAGCCCGCCGCTCTACGACGACAGCCAGGGCCGCGGCGCGCTCGGCGGGCTGACCAGCGATCTGCACCACGTCTTCTTCTTCCACAGCGTGACGAATCCCGACGACACGGTGGACAACGTTCTCTACCGGCTCGACCGCGACGGCCGCGCCCTGCATCCGCTGCTCACCGAGGAGGCCGCGGCCGATACCCCTGCGCAGGTGCACAGTACGCAGACCTCGATCGAAGGCACGGGCAGGTTCGTGCTGTGGACCGACGCGGCGGGTACGCTGCAGCGCATCCCGACCCTGCCCGAGGAACTGGAGATCACCAACCTGCGCCTCACCCACCTCGAGATCACCCAGGGCGTGCAGACCGACGGCAACTCGGTTCGGCTGGTGCAGGGCAAGCGCACCTTCGTGCGCGCCTTCGTCAGCTCGGATGGTGACGCGCGGCCGGGGGTCACGGCTGAGCTGTACGGTGAGTGGCCGGACGGCGCGGGCGGCCCGCTCGCGCCGCTCAATCCGAGCGGCACGATCACGGTGCAATCGAGCCCGAGCCGCGACAATCTCGACGACGCCTTCCTCTTCGAGCTGCCGCACGCGTGGATGGTCGACGATCTGCAGCTGCATGCCGTGCTGAATCCCAACCACGTTCCCTTCGAGCCGACCTACGCCGACAACGACGGCAGCGCGATCGTTCGGACGTTTCGACCGTCGCCGCGGCTGGTGACCCAGATCGTCAACTTCGGCTACCTCTACGACAACAAGACCTACTTCAACCGCTACGTCGAGGACGTGCTGCAGACGTTCTCCTGGATTCGCCGCGTGTACCCGCTGGCGAGCGCGCCGGGCGATCTGACCGATCCGTCGCCCGGATTTCGGCCCAACGTGTGGACCGTCCTCGACGGCGCGCTCGGCGAGCGCGTCAATCGCAGCGCGCCGGAGTGTGCCGTCCTCTACTGCCCGATCCCACCGCCGGCACCGACGCCGGCGCCCGTCAAAGGCGACATCAGCCTGTGCGCCAGCTACTACACGAACAATCTGATGCAGATGGTGCGCGCGGAAGAAGGCATCGATCCGGGGCGGTTCTTCTACGGGATGATCTCGGACGAGCTGAAGTTTCCGCGTGGGCAGGCGTTCGGCGGCAACGTCTCGAGCGGTCCAACCGGCGCGCCGGGCGGCGGCAGCCTGTGGGACACGGACGGATCCTACGCGGACTGGTACGCCGGCCACGAGATCGGCCACACGTTGGGCCGCGGCCATCCCGGCGATACCGCCGTCGGCAGCGCCGGCTCCTGCACGCTGCAGGCGTCCGGCGAGTGCACGGGGGGCACGTGTGGGCACGACGGGGCCGATCCCGATTATCCCTACGACGACGCGCAGATCAGCGGCGCCGATTCGATCGTCTACGGCTTCGACGCCGGCGATCCGTCGTTCGGCATCGACCGCGCCGTGTATCCGGGCGCGCAGTGGACCGACCTGATGAGCTACTGCGGGAATCAATGGATCAGCGACTACACGTACGAGGCGATGTACGACTATCTGATCGCTCACCCGCCGGCCGACGCGAATGCCACGACCGGGGCCGCGCGCGGGCGCATCGCAGGGGATTGGCTGTCCCTGTTTGGGGTCATCGCCCCCGACGCCGGCGCGGCGCACATCCATTTCGTGCGCCGCTCATCGAGCCTGGTGGCGCTGCCGCTGCGCGTGCCGGGACCGTACACGGTCGAGTTGCTCGACGCGCGGCGGGTTCGGCTTGCGGCCCATCCCTTCACCCCGGACGACATCCCGGATGAGCGCAGCTCAGCGGCGCTCAGCTTCGCGCTGACCGTGCCGTTCGCGCCGGGCACGGCGGAAGTGCGGATCCTGGATGCCGCCGGTCGAGTGCTGGCCGGTGAGCGGATCAGCCGCGCGGCGCCGTCGATCGATGCGTTGCGTCTGCAGCATGGCGGCGAGCCCGTCACCGGAGCACTCGTTCTGCAGTGGGACGGGCACGATCCAGACGGCGACAACCTCACGTACGATGTGTTCTACAGCGCCGACGGCGGGCAGACCACGCAGCCGCTGTTGCTCAACATCCACGGCGCGCAGGCAGAGATCGACACCGACGAGCTCGGGGGCGGCCGCAACGCGATCCTGCGCGTGGTCGTCAGCGACGGCGCCCAGACGGCGCGCGCCGTCAGCGCGCCGTTTGCCGTGGCGGAAAAGGCGCCGCGACCGCGCATCGTCGCGCCAGCGGACGCCACGCGGCTGCGCTGGGGGCAGATGGTCACCCTGATCGGCGAGGGGCTCGATCTACAGGACGGCAGCGTCGCCGGCGGCGGCCTCGAGTGGCGGAACCAGCATGGAGTCCTGGGACGCGGGGCGATCCTCAACGTCGAAGCGTTGCCTGTCGGCACGAACCAGATCACGCTCACTGCCACGAACCGCGCCAGCCTGACGGCCAGTGCGCAGGTATCGGTGATCGTTGGCGACGAGCTCGATCTGCCCGGTGCGACGCTCTCCGTCGGCCCGACGCGGCTCGCCTTTCACGTCGATTCCAGCCCGCAGCGGCCGCGGAAGGCCGAGCTGTCGATCACGAACCGCGGCGGTGGGTCGCTGGCCTGGCAGGGCCGCAGCGACGCCGCGTGGCTGTCGGTGAGCCCCGAGAGCGGGTCGGCACCGGCGGCGCTCACCGTCAGCGCCGACCCGCGCGGTGTCGCGGACGGTACGGTGCTCAGCGGGCGCGTGGTGATCGTCGGTGGGGATGCGGACGGGCCGCAGGCGCAGACCATCGTCATCCCGGTCTCGCTCGCCGTCGGCTACACCTTCGCGGCGCCGCCCGTGGCGCCGCCCTGCACTGGCGACTGCAATGCCGACGAGCGGGTGAGCGTGGGCGAGCTGATCACCGGAGTCAACATCGCGCTCGGCAATCGGGCGCTCGCCGATTGCGCGCCGTTCGACGCCAACGCCGACTTGCGCCTGGGCATCAGCGAGCTCATCCAGGCGGTGAACAGCGCGCTGAACGGCTGCGCGTAGCGGCGACGGCTATTCCCCCGGCGCGCGTTTGCGGACGATGCTCAGCCCGTCGGAGACCGACAGCATGACGGCCTGGACGCGCTCGTCGCGGGCGATGAAGTCGTTCAGCGCCTGCAGGGCCTTGGTGTCGTCCGACGGCGTCTGCGTGTCGAGCACCTGGCCCATCCACAGGACGTTGTCGAAGACGATCAGACCGTTGGCGCGCATGCGCGGCAGCAGCGCGTCATAGTATTTGCGGTACGACACCTTGTCGGCGTCGATGAAGGCGAAATCGAAGACATGCTCCTTGGGCAGCGCGGCGAGCGTCTCGAGCGCCGGTGCCAGGCGCAGCTCGATGCGATCGGCCACGCCGGCCTTGTCCCAGTACTTGCGCGCGATCGCCGTCCACTCCTCGCTGATGTCGCAGCACAGCAGGCGGCCGTCGGGCCCCAGGCCGCGCGCCACCGACAGGGCGCTGTAGCCGGTGAAGGTGCCGATCTCGACCGCCGATTTGGCGCCGATGGCGCGCACCAGGATCTGCATCAGCGTGCCCTGCTCCGGGGCGATCTGCATCATGGCGATCGGGCCGAGCTGCCCGGTCTCTTGCGCCAGTTCGGCGAGCACCGGGTCACCGTTGTGGCCGTGCTTGACGAGGTAGTCGTAGAGTGGGTCGGACATCGGGATGAACTTCATCGGCGGTCTCC
>JBOHWA010000373.1:0-5693 GCA_050735855.1 Binatia bacterium | reverse complement strand
GTCGTGTAGTTGCCCTCGAAGCAGATCGCGGTGTCGTGGTTGATCAGCTGCACCTTGACCGGCATCGTCAGCCCGGTCGCATTGATCGGGTCAGGCAGGTTGGCCCCGCGGCCCTTGACCAGCGCCTTCGACTTGCCGGTCGAGCTGCCCTTGAGGGTGATCTTCTGCGCCCCGTCCTCGGTGGCCGCCGTGTCGAAGTACTTGTAGCCCTTGGTGCTGACCGTGCTCCACTTGCTGGGGCTCGGCGGCACCTCGACCGACGCCGTCAGAGCGCTGGTCGTGCCGCTGTAGATGCACAGCGCGTAGCTGGCGGTGCTGGTCGGGTTGGCGAAGTCGAGCTGACTGGTCGACGCGCCTTTGATCCACTTCCAGATCAGCTTGTCCTTGCTGTCGTCGGTCTTGTTCTTGATCAGCAGCAGGGACTTCTGCGCCGTGCGGCAGCCAGGCTCCGGAGCCGGCGGGCAGCCGCTCGCCAGGCACTGGTCGATCCCTTCGTCGCAGATGATCGCGCAGGGCGCCGTACCGTCGGTGCAGACGCCGCTCTGGCAGGTTTCTGCACCGTCGCAGAACAGGCCGTTCTCGCACGGCGTGCTGTCCGGCTGGTTGATATCGGTCGGGCAGTCGACGCCCGAGCCGTCGCAGTTCTCCGCCGCGTCGCAGACGCCTGAGGCGCTGCGGCAGACCTGCGAGTTGGAGGCCACGGCATCGGCCGGGCAATCGTCGCCCGCGCCGTCGCACTGCTCGGCGACGTCACACGCGCCGGCAGATGCACGGCACTCCGCCGTGCTCTTGGCGTCGGCCGGGCACGCGGCCGAAGAGCCCGTGCAGCTGTCGGCGACGTCGCAGACGCCCGCCGACCCACGGCACTCGGTCGTGTTCGGCTCGAAGGCATTGACCGGGCAGGTGCTGCTGACGCCGTTGCACGCTTCGGCAACGTCGCAGACACCCGCCGAGGCGCGGCATTCGGTGCCGTTCGGCACCTTGAGATCCGGCGGGCAGACATCGTTGATGCCGTCGCAGCTCTCACCCACGTCGCAGATACCGAACGTTCCGCGGCAGGGTGCGGTGCTCTTGGCATCCGCCGGGCAGTCGACATCGACGCCGGTGCAGTTGTCCACGACATCGCAGACACCCGCCGAGCCGCGGCAGGGCGTGCTCGCCGAGGCCAGTGCATCGGCCGGGCAGTCCGCCCCGTTGCCCGGGCAGTTCTCAGCCACGTCGCAGACGCCGGCGGCGGCGCGGCATTCGGTGCTGTTCGGCTCGAACGCATTGGCCGGGCAGAACTTGTTGACGCCGTCGCAGGACTCGGCGATGTCGCAGACGCCGGCCGAGGCGCGGCAGGGGGTACCGTTGGGCAGAATCAGGTCAGCCGGGCAGTCCGCCCCGCTGCCGGTGCAGGTCTCGTCCTGGTCGCAGATCTCGCCGGCCGAGCCGGCGCGGCAGACGGTCGAGGGCGGCTCGAACGCGTCGGCCGGGCAGTTGTCGCTGACGCCGTCGCACAGCTCGGCGACGTCGCAGATGCCGTCGATGGCGCGGCAGCCGGCGCCGTTCGGACGCTTGCCGTCGGCCGGGCAGAAGCCAAAGATACCGTTGCACTCTTCGAACTGATCGCAGGCGCCCGCCGCGGGGCGGCAGACGGTGCCGGCGGTCACCAACTGGCACTGCGTCGTGCAGCACGAGCCCGCGGTGCCGTTGCCGACGCCGTCGTCGCACTGCTCGCTGACGCTGGCCTCGATGATGCTGTTGCCGCAGAGACTGGTGAAATTCACGGTGACGAAGTGACCGTCGGTGTCGCGCGTCCGGGCCGGGCTGCCGGGGTAGACGCAGGCGGTGCAGCCGGTGGTCGAGACGTTGTCGGCGCCCGAGCGGACGGCCGCTTCGCAGGAGTTGCTGCGCACGCTGCCGCTCCACGTGAAGGTCAGCACGTGCGACTGGGCGACGCTGTTGCTGACCTGGAAGATCTGGGCGCTGCTGCTCTGGCTGAAGGGGATCGAGGTGGAGCCGCCGCCGGTGGCGACGTTGCCGGGATCCGCCAGGGTGATCGAGCCGGACCCGAGGGCGACGTTGCTGGCACCCGTGATGCCGGTGGTGTCGGCGGCACCGGAGCAATTGAGCAGGTCGTCGACCCGGTTCATATCGCCGAGTCGCGTGGTGCCGACGTCGAGGCGGTAGCCGCCGACGGCGGTGGCCGAAAACGACACGTTGTGCTTGGCCGAGCTGCTCGTATCGCGCGTGGTGAACGCGCCGACGTCGGCATTGATGTTCCAGGCGTAGCGGCTCTTCACCTGCGCGCCGGTGTTGACCTGCAGCTGCGTCGAGAAGGCGCACGACCCGTCCGCATTGTTGGCCCCGGTGCAGGACGATCCGGAGCTATTGGAGGCACCGCCCGAGAGCACGCCCCAAGCGGATGCGGCCGGCAATGACAGCGCGCAGGCCAGAACAGCCGCGAACGTGAAACGTGAAGTCCCCCTCATTGTGGCCCCCAATCCTGATATGTTGCGCCAGCGCAGCGGCGACCTCGCCGGGACCTGGCCCCCCAGAACATTTGTCGACTTAATTGTCCCTAGCACGTCGCCGCATACCCAAGTCAAGAAAAATCACCCAACCCCGGGGGCTTTTGCCCCGCCACGCCGCCGCTGGACTTTTGCTGCCATCCGGTCGCACATTCCAGCAGTCGACTCGATCGCCCCAGAGCGTGCCTGCGGCGATGAGCGCTGTTGCGCATGCCGAGACCAGCCCCCCGAGCCGCTGCGCCCTCGCCGGGCGATCGCCGACTGGATGCGTGCATCGCCGTCGCGCTCACCCTGTGCACGCTGGCCGTCTTCTCGCCGGTGGTCGGGCACGACTTCATCAACTACGACGACCCCGAGTACGTCACCGCCAACACCTGGGTGCGCGCCGGCCTGACCCGCACCAGCGTGTGGTGGGCGCTGACCAATGCCCACTCGGCCACCTGGCATCCGTTGACCAGCCTCTCGCATCTGCTCGATGTCGAGCTCTTCGGCCTCGCCGCGAGCTACCATCTGGCCGAGAACGTCCTCCTGCATGCGCTCGCCGCCGTGCTGCTGTTCGTCGCCCTGCAGCGGCTGAGCGGCGCCCGCTGGCCGAGCGCGCTGGTCGCGGCGCTCTTCGCCCTGCATCCGCAACACGTCGAATCGGTGGCCTGGGTGTCCGAGCGCAAGGACGTGCTGAGCACGGTCTTCTGGATGCTGACGCTGTGGGCCTACGCCGGCTACGTGGCGACGCCGCGGCTCGGGCGCTACCTGCTGGTCATCGCCGCGTATATCGCCGGCCTGTTGGCGAAGCCGATGCTGGTGACCATGCCGTTCGTGCTCCTGCTGCTCGATTACTGGCCGCTGCGCCGTCTCGACCCGGCGCACCCGACGCGCCGCGTGCTGCTCGAAAAGCTGCCGCTGCTCGCCCTCGCGGCCGTGATGAGCATCATCACCTATCGTGTCCAGCACATGGCTGGCGCAGTGGTGTCGGCCGACGTCGTACCGCTCGACGCCCGCCTGGCCAACGCGGTGGTGGCCTACGGCACCTACCTCTGGAAGACGGTGCTGCCGCTCCATCTGGCGCCGTTCTACCCGCTCCACCTGCCGGTGCCCGCCTGGCAGACCGCGACCGCCGGTCTCGTCCTCGCCGCGATCTCGGCCGCGGTGCTCGCGTCGGTGCGCCGCCGCCCCTACCTGCTGGTCGGCTGGGGCTGGTACCTGGGCACGCTCGTGCCGGTGCTCGGCCTGATCAAGCAGGGCGATCAGGCGATGGCCGACCGCTACACCTACGTGCCGTTGATCGGCGTCTTCATCATGCTGGCCTGGTCGCTCGCCGATCTGGTCGCGGCGCGCCGCTGGGCGGCCCGACCGGTGGCGGCGGGCGCCGCCGTGGCGCTCGGCGCCTGCGCCGCGCTGACGGTCGGCCAGCTGCGCCATTGGCGCAACAGCGAGACGCTCTTCCGCCACGCGCTGGCGGTCACCACCGACAACTACGTCGCGCACGGTAGCCTCGGCGTCGCCCTGGTCGGCGCCGGCCGCTACGCCGAGGCCCTGCCCCACTTCGAGGCGGCCGTGCGCATCCGCCCCGCCTACCTGAAGGCGCAGGTCAACGCCGGCATGGTCGAGGCCGCCCTCGGCCACCCCGAGGCGGCGCGCGCCGCCTACCAGCGCGGGCTGGCGATCGATCCGCACAGCGCCCTGGCGCACTACAACCTGGGCGTCCTGCTCGCCAGCGAGGGCCGCACCGCGGAGGCGGTGGTCGAGTATCGCGCCGCCGTGGACAGCGAGCCCACCTATGCCAACGCGCACAACAACCTCGGGCTCGCCCTGGCCGCGCTCGGCCAGCTCGATGGCGCCATCGAGCACTATCGCACCGCCATCGGCCTGCGGCCAGATCTCGCCCCGGCGCTGGTCAACCTGGCCGGCGCGCTCGACGCCGCCGGCCGGCCCGACGAGGCGCTGGGCTACTACGAAGCGGCCGTGCGCGCCGCCGCGCACGAACCGCTGGCACACCTCAACCTCGGCGCGGCCCTGGCGGCGCGCGGCCGCCTCGACGACGCCATCGCCCACTACCAGGAGGCGGTGCGCTTGCAGCCGGACTTCGGTGATGCGCAGATCGCCCTGGCCGACGCCCTCGCACGGCGCGCCGGCGCGCCGCCGCCGCCATGACCCTGCCCGGCCGCCCTCGCCCCAGCCCGTCTGCTGGCGCTGGCGCGCGCCCGGCACGACGACTTCATCAACGCCACGCCGTTCGCCCACGTGGTGTTCGACGACCTGCTGGACCCGGCGGTGGCCGAGGCGATGCGCCTGGAGTTCGCCGCCCTGCCCGACCGCTGGACGTTCCTGCACCATTTCAACGAGCACAAGCGCATCTTCACCGACGCGGCCCGCATGGGACCGGCCAGCCGCGCGGCGTTTGCCGCGCTGCAGTCGCCGGCCTTCCTGGACGCCCTCGCGGCGCTCACCGGCATCGACGGCTGCTCGCCGATCCGGAGCTCGACGGCGGCGGCCTGCACGAGACGCGGCCCGGCGGCTTTCTCAACGTGCACGCCGACTTCCTTTCCCACACCCGGCAGCGCCACTGGAGCCGCGAGCTCAATCTGATCCTCTTCCTCAACCGCGACTGGGCCCCCGCCTACGGCGGCGCGCTCGAGCTGTGGAACGCCGACGTGACGCGCTGCGAACACCGCATCGAGCCGCTGTTCAACCGCTGCATCATCTTCCGCGTCGGCCGGACGTCGTTCCACGGCGTCCCCGACCGCGTCCGCTGCCCACCCGGCGACAGCCGCAAGTCGGCCGCGCTCTACTATTTCACCGACCGCGGCGCGCCCTGCCCCCTGGTCCCGACCCACTACGTGCCGCGCCCGGTCGACCGCCCGCTGCGGCGCGCGCTGGTGCGCCTCGACGGCGCCCTGGTGCACGCGTACTCGTGGCTGAAACGGTACACGCCGTTGAATGATGCGCGGGTGAGCGGGATTCTGCGCCGGCTGTTTCGCTGAGCTTCCCCACCTTGACCAGCGATGGTGGAGTCTGAAGCATTTCATTCAGGGCAAGGGCAAGGGCAAGGGCTCGGGCTAGGATCGAATCTGAATGTCTGATTCCCCACCCCGCCAGGCCTGGTGGGGTGGGCGGGTAAATTGATCAGACTCGATTCTAGCCCTAGCCCGAGCCCTTGCCCTTGCCCTTGCCCTGAATGAA
>JBOHWA010000372.1:0-2885 GCA_050735855.1 Binatia bacterium | reverse complement strand
CACGGGCGCGCCACCGGCGCGCCCCTACGGTTTGCGCCGCTTCCGGCCGCCCTTCAGTCCGGCGAGGAACTTCTCCACCGGCAGCGTGTTGAGCACGTCCTTCCCCGTCGCCCAGCCGCGGCGGGCGATGGAGATGCCGTAGTCGTCCGGGTAGCCGAGGTGGGCGAGGGCGTGCGCGTCAGAATCGATGACCAGCTTGACCCCGGCGTCGACCGCCTTGCGGACATGTTCGTCCTTCAGGTCCATGCGGTCGGGCAGGGCGTCGATCTCGAGCACGGTGCCGGTGCGCTTGGCGGCGGCGATGACCGCATCGATGTCGATGTCGTAGGGCTCGCGCTTGCCCATCACCCGGCCGGTCGGGTGGAAGAGGATGTCGGCGTGCGGGCTCTCCATGGGGCGAATCAGCCGGGCGGTCTGGTCCTCGCGTGACAGGTTGAAGTGCGAATGGACGGCGACGCCGACCACCTCGAGCTCGGCCAGCACCGCGTCGTCGATGTCGAGCGTGCCGTCGCGGTTGATGTTGACCTCCGCCCCGCTCAGCACGCGCAGGCCGGGCTGCTTCCGGTTGAGCGCCGCGATCGCGCGCCCTTGCTCGCGCAGTGTGGCTTCGTCGGCGCCCATCATCGCCAGGCTCTTGGTGTGGTCGGTGATCGCCATGTACTCGAGGCCGCGCGCCTTGCCGGCGGCGACCATATCCTCGAGCGAGTCGGCGCCGTCGGTCCAATCGGTCTGGATCTGCACATCGCCGCGCAGCGTGCCGGGTTCGATCAGACGCGGCAGGCGACCGCGACGCGCCAGCTCGATCTCCCCCGTGTCCTCGCGCAGCTCGGGCGGCACGTAGGCCAGGCCGAGCACCTTGTAGACCTCCGCCTCGGTGCGCCCGGCGATCTGTTGTTCGCCGTCGAAGACGCCGTATTCGTTCAGCTTCCAGCCGTGCTCGATGGCGATGCGGCGCAGGCTGACGTTGTGGTCCTTGGAGCCGGTGAAATAGTTCAGCGCGGCGCCGAAGCTCGCCGCGGGCACGACGCGCAGGTCGGCGTCCATGCCGTTGCGCAACTGCACCATGGTCTTGGTCGGCCCGCTGCCATGCACCTGCACGACCTCGGGCATGGCGACGAAGAACTCCATCACCGTCTGCGGGGTGCGTGCCACGACGAGGAAGTCGAGGTCGCCCACGGTCTCGCGCCGCCGCCGCACCGAGCCGGCCATGGCCGCGCGCTGAACGCCGCGCAGCCCGGCCAACCGCGCTTCGATGTCGCGCGCCAGCTCGAGCACCGCGCCGAGCGGTTGCCGTCCACTGCGTTGGGCCAGGAAGCCGATGCCCTTGAGGATCTTGGCCTCGGTCTTCTCGCCGAAGCGCGGCAACGTCCGGATGCGGCCGGCCTGCGCCGCCCGCTGCAGCTCGGCGACGGTGCGGATGCCGAGGTCGTCATAGAGCGCCTTGACCATCTTCGGTCCGAGGCCCTCGATCGCCGTCAGCCCCATGACGTCCACCGGCGTCGCCCGCCGCAGCGCTTCGAGGTCGGCGCAGGTGCCGGTCTCGATGATCTCGCCGATGCGTTCGGCGATCCCTTTGCCGATGCTGGGCAGCGCGGCGAGCGCTTTCACGCCGCTGGCCTGGTACAGCTCGCGGATCGGGTGGTCGAGCCCCTCGACCGCGTACGACGCCTTCTCGTAGGCGCGCGGCTTGAACTGCACGGCGGTCATGTCGAGAAAGGCGGCCATCTCGCGCAGGCGCTCGGCTACTTCGGCATTGGTCACGGCGCGGCTCGACATGGGACGGCTCCGATACCTCGCCCGACTCTAGCAAGCGCGCCCGGCGGCCCGGAAGTGCCGGCTTGCCACACTGCCGCCGTGCCAATAGAGGGAGCCGTCGAAACGGGGAGGTGGAACGATGGCGGAGTTTGTCCGGGTGGCGCGCAGTAGCGAGATCCCGCGCGGTCAGGGGCGCATGTTCGCGGTCAACGGCCGCCAGGTGGCGGTCTTCAACGCCGACGGGGCCTTCCACGCCATCGACAACCGCTGCCAGCACCAGGGCGGCCCGCTCGCCGACGGTGAGCTCGACGGCTGTGTGGTGACCTGCCCGTGGCACGGCTGGACCTACGACGTCAGTAGCGGCGTGTCGCCCGACGAGCCCGACGCGCGCGTCGAGTGCTTCGCCGTCAAGGTCGAGGCCGGCGAGGTCTTCGTCGCCGTGCCGGCCGCGGCGTAGCCGACCGGTGCGCCCTCCCCACCGCCCGGGGTGGGAAACTACGGCAGTGATTTCCCAGCTGAGCGAGCGAGGCGCCAAGCGATGCGCACCTGCTGATCGGCGGATGCAGGGCTTTCCCGCGCCGGCATCGTGGCTTGCCCGCGGCCGTCTCGTGGAATGCCCGCGGCGGCGCCGTGTGGTGTGCCGGGGCAGGCGCGTTGGCACGGCACTTGGTCTGTCTAGGCGACACACGCTCGCACCGGCGAGCCCAACAGGAGGTGTCGACAATGGCAAACCGCAATCGAACCGGACTGATCCTCGTCGCCGTGCTCGGCGCGGCGAGCCCCGCACTGGCGGGTGGTGCCGATCCGCTGCGCTGCGAGGCGCGCCAGCTGCGCTGCGAGAGCGACTACTTCCAGTGCGTCTCACACTGCGATCGGCGCGAAGCGCGGGCCGCGGCGCATGCCGATGGCGCCCGTCCGGCGGCGACGACGGACACGGCCTGCGAGGACAAGTGTGCCGACCGCCACGCTGAGACGATGCAGCGCATCACCCGCCGGCCGCCGTGCGTCGACGAACGTACGCCGGACCCGGCGACCTGCGAAGCGCGGCTGCTGCGCATCGCCGCCAGTCATCGCGTCTGCCAGTCGCGCTGCCTGCGGCGCGAGCTGGGGCCCGACGACGCGACCGCCTG
>JBOHWA010000371.1:0-5524 GCA_050735855.1 Binatia bacterium | reverse complement strand
CCCGAACGCCGCCACCGCACACGCCGCGCGCATGGTCGCGGCGATGGCCGTCCGCGACGCCGACGCGCTTCCCGCGCTGCTCGCCGACCACATGGACACCGTGCACCATCCGACCGGCGCGGTCTTCGGTCGCGAGGGAAACCTGGACGGCCTGCGCATGCTGTTGGGGGCCGAGAACCTGGTGTTCGAGCTCGACGCGCTCGCAACGCTCGGCGAGGCGCTGGTGCTGTGCCACTACGCCGTGTCAGCCCGCGGCGTCAGCCACGCGCAGGCCGACATCGGGCCCTTCGGGTCGGAGGAGATCCTGCTGATCGAGGTCGACGAGCAGGGACGATCACGGCGCATCGAGTTCTTCGCCAGCGAGCACCTGAGCGACGCCGTCGTCCGCTTGTACGAGCGCTATGCCGAGATCCTCCCCGACGGCCGCGCGCGCGCGCGTGCGTCGGCGATCGCCCACTCGGTGGGGACGCTGCTGCAGCCGGCGGCAGATTTCGACAGCCTCACGGCGGTGCAGGATCCCGCCATCGAGTTCGTCGACCACCGCACGCTCGGGGCTGGAATCCTGCGCGGCGGGCCGGCGCTGGTCGACGCGATGCGCTCCTACTTCGACATGGTCAGCGATACCTCCAGCCGCTGCGACGAGGTCCTCGGTCTGCGCCCGGAGGCGCTGCTGATCCGCTGGACGAACGCCGGAACCCTGCGCGACGGCGGCGGGACCTGCGAGCGCTGCTTCATCAACCTGTGCGTCTTTTCAGCCGATGGACTCCTGGCGCGCGGCGAGTGGTTCGACGCCGACGCCGACGACGCCGCACTCGCCCGCTTCGAGGCCCTGTCGGTGGCGGGCTGGGTGGGCAGCGGCGCCGGCGGGACGTTCGAGATCCCCCACCACTACGATCTCGAGCAGCTCGACGCCGGGCGCGCCTGTTACGCCGAGCTGACCAGCGCCACCGGCGAAGCCGCCCCCGACCGTCGCGCGGCGCTGACGCGGGTGTTTTGCGACGCCTTCGCCGGCCGCGATTGGGACGCCCTCGCCGCCCTGCTCGCTCCCGACCTCATCGTCAACGATCACCGCCTGCTCGGCTGGGAGCCGCTGCGCGGACCGGCGGCCTACATCGAGGCGCTCAAGACCTTGGTCGAGCTGGCGCCGGATGTCCGCCTGCGCATCGACCACCTGACGACGTCCGGCCCGCGCTTCCTGTACGCCACCACGTGGCTGGGGACGCGCGAGGGAGGACCGTTCGAATCGCCCAGCGCCATCGTCTGCGAGCTCGATGCAATGGGACGGATCTACCGCTTCGACCAGCACGAGCTCGACCAGCTCGACGACCTCAGGGCGCAATTCGAGACGCTCGGGACGAGCCCGGAGGGCGCCGACCAGGCGGAGGCTCGGGCGCACTGGCTCGCGACCAACCCCGGGGCGAGCATCGGCGCGTTTCCCGACGGCGGCGATTTCGAGTCCGTCTTCGCCCGCATCCTGCGGCGTGACGGCGACCGCATCGTCGGTGCCGAGCTGTTCGACCTCGAGGACCTCGACCGCGCCCGGGCGCGCTTCGCGGAGTTGCGGCCGCGCCCCACGCGCTCCGATCCACTGCGCATCCCGCCCAATGCCGCGACGCAGGCCGCAGAGCGCTGGCGGGAATTCACCGAGGCGCGCAGTTTGGACCGCCTCGCCGACCTGATCGCGCCGAGCTTCGTCTACGACGACCGCCGGCCGTTGGTGCGCCACTCCGGCGATCGCGACAGCCTGCTCGCCAGTGTGCGCCTGCTGGGCGAGGCGGGATGCCGTGTGTCAGGGACCACGCTGGCGACCGCCGGCGATCGCCTCGCACTGCAGCACTTTCACTTTTCCATCTGCGAGGGCACGACGGTGATCTCCGAGACCGAGATGCTCCAGGTCCTGGAAGTCGATGCCACCGGTCGCGTCGTCGCCACCGTCAGCTACGACGTCGCCGAGCGCCGCGCCGCCAGCACGGAGATGTTGGAGCGTTACGCCCGCAGCGACGACGCCCGCTCGATCCCGATGGCGGCGTTCGACCTGATCCGTGCCATGAACGACCACGACCTCGCCCGCTGCCGCGCCGCGTTGAACGACGCGTTCGTCTTCGACGACCACCGGCGCACCGGTGTCGGCCGCATCGAGCGCGCCGACGACTACGTCGCGTCGCTGGCCCCGATGTTCGAGCGCGCACCCGACGTCACGTTCGAGACCCTGTACAGCATCGCCACGAACGAGCACGGCAACCTCGCCATGGGGCATATGTTCGGGACGCTTGCCGACGGCGGCGCGGTGGAGTCATTCTACGTGCGGCTGACGCTGTTCCAGGGCAGCCGCATGGTCGGCACGGAACTCTTCGAGCCCGAGGACCTGGATCTGGCGCGAGCGCGCTTCACCGGGCTGGCCCCGCGCGGCCGGTGAGTCCTGCTCGCCGAGCACCTGTCCTCGCCTTCACTGGCAGCCGTCCAGCGCGGCGCGCACCGCGCGCAGCAGCTCGGTGATCGATATCGTGCCGTTGCCGTCGCCATCCACCGACGTACAGACGTCGACCGCGGCACTGCCGAGGGCGATGTTGACCGCTCGGAGCAGCTCGTTGACCGTCACCACGCCGTTGGCGTTGCAATCGCCGGCGCATGGGCCGGTGTCCGGCGTCGCGGTCGGCGTGGCCGACAACGGGGTCGCGGTCGGGGTGGGCGTCGGTAGTTCTGGAACATCCGTCCCGTCGCCGGGGAACGTGAGCGCGACAATCTCCTCCAGGTTGAGGGCCCCGTCGCCGTCGGAATCCAGCCCTTCGATCGGGGCGAACTGCCGGTTGGCGCCGTCGTAAGCGCTGCCGTAGGAATTGAGCTGTGGAATCGCCGCAGTGTGACACGCGCCACAGGCATCGATGCGGCTGCCCACGACCGCCGGATACGCGGTCCGGAAGTCCGCCAGGTAGCCAGGTTTGGCGCTGGCCCGCTCAGCGCCGCCACCGAGCACCACCACGCCGACGAGTACACATCGCCAGTTCATTCTCTCAAGCCAACGCATAGTGCTGCTCCTTGTTCGGATCATGCTTCTCTCTGCACGTGGTGCGCCAAGCGACGGTTCGCCGCCCGCCGCACCGATTCCAGCCGTCGATTCCCGCCGACCGGAATGCGGGCAACGCGCGCCGGCCGTTGTCCGCGAATCCGCCGCCGCTCAGATGAGGCAGTGGGAGTTCAGTCGTCGTGGTATGGCGCTTGCGTGGGGTAGAACGCTCGGGCTCGTATGACTCGTCCGCTCCCGCTCGACCGGCTGTGTGGTCTGCTCACTGACGCCGGCGGCCTCGACCGGGCGCAGGTGGACGAGCAGCGCCGCCGCTTCGGCCGCAATGACATTGCCGAGGCTGCGCCGCGGCGCTGGCGGGACCTGCTGCGCGATACCGCGCGCGACCCGATGATCTGGTTCCTGGCCGGCACCGCCGCGCTCTATGCCGGGCTGGGCGAGCTGGTCGAAGCCGGCACGCTGCTGGTCGCCGTGTTGCCGTTGGTCGGCATGGACGCGGTGTTGCACTGGCGCACGCAGGCATCGACCGAGGGGTTGCGCAGTCATCTGGCCAGCACCGCGACGGTGTGGCGCGACGGCGCGCCGACGGCCATCGCCGTCGCCGACGTCGTCCCCGGCGACCTGGCGCAGATCGAAGCGGGCGAGGTGTTCCCCGCCGATGGCATCATCGTCGGCGGGCGCGAGCTGCAGGTCGAGGAGTCGGCCCTGACGGGGGAGTCGTACCCGGTGCGCAAGCGGGCGCTGGCGGCGATTCCGGCCGGCCAGGCCGAGGTCGCCATCGGCAGCGAGCACTGGGGCCTGGCGGGGACGCGCGTGCTGACCGGCCGGGTGTCGCTGCGCGTCGCGTTCATCGGCGGCGAGACGCTGTACGGCGAGATCGTCCGCTCGGCGCGCGGCGGCGCGCACGAGCACACGCCGCTGCAGGCCGCGATCGCCCACCTGGTCACGGTGCTGATCGCCGCCGCGGCGGTGGTGTGCATCGTCCTGGCGATCGTCCGCGTGCGGCAGGGCTACGGCTGGGTCGATGCCCTGGTCAGTGCCCTGACCCTCGCCATCGCCGCGTTGCCGGAGGAGTTCCCGGTCGTCTTCACCTTCTACCTCGGCGTCGGCGTCTATCGCCTCGCCCGGCGCCAGGCGCTGGTGCGCCGCGCCGTCTCGGTCGAGAACATCGGGCGCATCTCGTGCATCTGCTCCGACAAGACGGGCACCATCACCGAGGGGCGCCTGCAGCTCACCCATCTCGTGCCGGCCGAGGGCATCGACGAGACACGACTGCTCGAGCTCGCCGCCATCGCCTCGCAGCGGCGCGGCCACGATCCGCTCGACCTGGCGATCCAGCAGGCGGCCGCGGCGCGCGGCCCGGCGCCGGTCGTCGACGAGGTCGAGCGGCTGCCGTTCACCGAGGACACGCGGCGCGAAACGGCGATCGTCCGCGGGACGGGCGCCCAGGCCGGGGCGGTGTTCGCCGCCAGCAAGGGGGCGGCCGAGGTGATTCTCGACATGGCGCGCCTCGACGCCACGCAGCGGGCGGACTGGAACGCGCGCGCCGCCGCGCTGGCCGGCGCGGGCCACAAGGTGATCGCCTGCGCCTGGCAGAACCTCGACGACGCCCGCTGGGCCGGCGGCGAGCCCCAGCACGACTACCAGATGGCCGGCTTGTTGGGCTTCGAAGACCCGGTGCGCGAGGGCGTCGCCGACGCGATCGCGCTCTGCCAGCAGGCCGGCATCCATACGATCATGGTGACCGGCGACCATCCGCTGACGGCGCGCGCCGTCGCCAACCAGATCGGGCTCGGCGGCCGCGCGCCGCAGGTGATCACCGCCGCCGAGATGGAGCAACGCCTCGCCGCCGGCGCGGACGCCGACCTCGACGCGGTGCACGTCATCGCGCGCGCCGTGCCGTCGCAGAAGCTCGGCCTCGTGCGGGCCCTGCAGCGCCGCGGCGAGATCGTCGCGGTCACCGGCGACGGCGTCAACGACGTCCCCGCCCTGCAGGCGGCGGACGTCGGCATCGCCATGGGGGAGCGGGGCACGCGCAGCGCCCGCGAGGTCGCCGCCATCGTGCTCCTCGACGACAACTTCCGCACCATCGTGCGTGCCATCGCCGAGGGGCGGCAGCTGTTCCGCAACCTGCAGCTCAGCTTCGCCTATCTGCTCATGATCCACATCCCGCTGGTCATCACCGCGGCGCTCATTCCGCTGGCGGGGTTTCCGGTGCTCTACATGCCGATTCACATCGTCTGGCTCGAGCTGATCATCCATCCGACCGCGCTGCTGGTCTTCCAGGATCTGCCCACCGCGGGACGGCTGGCGCCGGTGGCGCGGCGCCGCGAGGCGCGGTTCTTTTCCTCTGCCGACTGGCTGCGCATCGGTCTGGTGGGCGCCGTGCTCACGATGATGGTGGCCGCCGGCTATGGGCGCAGCCTCGGCGCCGGCGGCGAGGTCGCGCACGCGCGCGCCATGGCGCTGGCGCTGCTCACCACGGCCAGCGCCGTGCTCACC
>JBOHWA010000370.1:0-2435 GCA_050735855.1 Binatia bacterium | reverse complement strand
GGCGAGGAACACCTGGTGCTCTACGCCAGCGACGGGCTGGACGGCGCCGAGCGGGCGGCGACCGAAGCGCACGTGGTCGGCTGCGACGCCTGCCTGCTGTCGGTCGTGCGCGTCCGCCGGCGGCTGGCCGTCGCCGGCGATTTTGCCGCGGCGATTCCCCCCGCCGTCCAGCATCGCGCCGGTCTGGCGCTGGAGCGCGGCCTGCGCGAGCTGGAGCGCGAATCCGGCAGCGCCGAGGTGCGCGTCGCGCAGCACCACCACGTCGGCCTGCTCGAGCGGTTGAGCAGCTGGCTGCGGGTGCCGGTGCTGGTCCCGGCCGCGGTGGCGGCGGGCGCGCTGCTGGCGTTGGTATCGCTGCAGCAACCGACGGATCCGACGGCGGGCGAGCGCAGCCGCGCGGTCGCCCCGGCCAGCGCGACGTTGCGCGTGCGGGCGGTCGAGGCCGCGGTCTACAGCCGTCCGAGCATGCAGTCCCAGATCATCGCCACGGTCAAGCGCGACACCCGGCTCGAGGTTGCCGGCGAAGAGCGCGGTTGGTACGAGGTGCGCTTGGAGGGGGGGAGTGCCGGATGGGTGGCGCAGGAGGCATTCGAGTAACCGGTGAGTTCTGACCCGATGCGCCGGCGCCGGTGGCTGCAGCCAGCCGCCGCGACTGGCGCCCTGATCGCGCCGCTCCTCGTCCTGTCGGCCCTGTGCGCCGCGACGACGCTCGCCCAGGAACCCCTCAGCTGCGGCGTCCCGGTGTCGCAATCGCTGGCGGCGGGCGAGCTGCGCGCCTACCGCTTCAGGGCCAGCAACGGCGCGGCGTTGCGCATCCAGAGCAGTGACATCGGCGGCACGCTCGGCCTGGTGCGCCTGCGCGTCACGTACGCGGACGGCTCGGTGGCCAGCGATTCATGCGACGGCGTGGCGGCGTTCGCCGCCCGCGCGGGTGACATGCGATTGGAAGTGTCGCAATGCCGGCCGCCCTACTCGGCGGGGGTGTACACCGTCACGTTGCAGATGGTCTCCGGCGGCATGGGCCATTGCGGCCGCCCGCTGAGTTGCGGGGCGACGGCGACCGGGTTGGGTCTGCGGACGCCCGGCGAGGTGGACAGCCTGCTGATCCCGCTGACGGCAACCCAGACCAGCCGCCTGCGCTTCAACCGATTGGAAGAGTCCGGTCTGCTGCGCCTGCGCCTCTACGACCCCGAGGGGCGCGAGATCGCCGACACCTGCAGTGGATCGCTCGAGCTGACGCCACTGGTCACCGGCGCGTACACCGGCCTGGTCAGCGCCTGCGGCCTGCCCGAGCGGGTCGACTATCGCGTCGAGCTGTACCGGCCCGACTGTGCCACCGGCCCGGTGATCACGCAGTTCGGCACCGCCGACGCGACCGGCCTGATCCACGATCCGATCGGCTATGACACGCGTGAGCGTCCGATCTTCCACCATCCGGTCGGCCAACAGTTCACGCTCGTCATCGAGGCGCGCGCCGGGGCGCGCGGGCGACGGCCGGGCCAGACGGCCTACGCCGAGGGCGGTGTGCCCGACCTGCAGATGATCGTCTCGCGCCCGCTCGGCAACGGCGCCCCGGCGGTGTGCGACAACCTGCCGCCCGATCTCGGCGGTATCCCCGCCACCGAGCCCTTCGGCTTCGATCTGGCGCCCGGGCCGCTGGGGATCATCCAGGACCTCGGCTGCCGGGTCGACGACGGCCAGGGCATGGCGCTCGGGCGCGAATCGATGGATGCCTGCACGGTGAGCGACCAGGGCTTCGGCAACGCCTTCGTCGACCGCCTCTCGCGCTACCAATTCTGCGCCCAGATCATCGGGCCATGGGATTTCCCCGACGGCGATACGCTGGTCGGTGCGCGCGTCAAGGACACCGCCGGCGACTACGGGTCGGTGCGCGAGATCGTCATCCGCATCGGCGATCCGAACGGCGCGACGCCGACCGCGACGCCGACGGCGACGCGCACGCCACCGCGCTCGACCGCGACCGCGACCCGCACGCCGACGCGCACCGCGACCCCCACCCAGCCGACGGTGCGCTTCACGCCGACCAGCACCCGGACGCGCACCTCGACCCGCACGACGACGCCGACGCCGACCGGCCCGACGCCGCTGGTGACGGTGACCGCCACCGCCTCGCGCACCCCGGGCGGCTGCGCCGGCGATTGCGACGGCAACGGCGCGGTCGGCGTCAACGAGCTGACCCGCTCGCTCAACATCGTGCTCAACGGCCTGCCGCTGACGGAATGCGACGCCGCCGACGCCGACGGCAACGGCCAGATCGGCATCACCGACCTGCTCGCCGCGGTGTCCAGCTCGCTCGACGGCTGCCCGCCCTGAGGCGCATCCGCCGCGCCCCCCGGCTGGCGCGCGCCGGGCGCAGCGCGTACTAGCAGGGCGCATGGACGCTCCCCGGCCGCCCTGTCCGCACTACCCCGACT
>JBOHWA010000369.1:0-3515 GCA_050735855.1 Binatia bacterium | reverse complement strand
GGCGTGGCGGGTGCGGCAGGCGGGCGACCGGCCGGCGGCGGGGCGGGCGGGCGAGCGCTCTCCGCCTCGCGCCGGAAGTAGACCTCCAGCGCCGAGTCCTCGGGTTGCACCAGGCGGACGGCGAAGGTGCCCAGCTCCGGGCTGCCATAGGAGACCGACAGGCGGCCGCTCTCGCGCAGATCTGTCTGGTGGGTTGTCCAGAGATCGTCGAGCAGCGCCCGGATGCTCTCGGCCGACATCGCCGGGATGGTCAGCGGCAGCTCGAGGTCTTCCTTGAACATCTTCGGCCGCCGGTCCGAGAGCAGCCAGAGCTCGGTGCCACCCTGCTGCACCAACAGGTTGAGAACGCTGTCGATCGCCTTCATCGCTCACCCCATCGCTGCCCTCCGACCCTGCCTGGCCGCCGCGCCCGCGGCAACTGTCGCGCCCGCTGCCGGGCGCGACAGGTCGCATGGCATTCTGGCCGATTCGACCCGTTTCGTAGCGCCCGGCGGGGCGCACGGGCGCCGGGATCGGATGGATATCGCCCGCCAGCGCGCCTGGCGCGTCTCTTGCGAAAGTCCGAAGGGCCAGTTGCAGCGTCCGGTCTGCGGCGCGCCGCTCCCTGAGGGTTGCCAGTCTCGTGAAACTGCTGGTCATCGAGGACAGTCCCGACGATGCCCTGTTCGTCGTGCGCGCGCTGCGCAGCGGGGGCGAGGCGCTCGACTGGGAGCGGGTCGACAGCGCGGCGGCGCTCATCGCCGCCGTGCGGCGGCAGGAGTGGGACGTCATCACCTGCGACTGGGTCATGCCCGGCTTCGGCGCCCTCGCGGCGCTCGACATCCTGCGCCAGGAGCAGGTCGATGCGCCGATCATCATCGTCACCGGCGAGGTCGGCGAGGAGTTCGCCGTCACCGCGATGCGCGCCGGGGCGCACGATTTCGTCAGCAAGCATCGCCTGGCGCGCCTGCGTCCCGCCGTCGATCGCGAGCTGCGCGAGACCGAAGTGCGCCGGGCGCGGCAGCGGGCCGAGCGCGACCTGCACGAGAGCGAGGACCGCTACCGCGATCTGGTCGAGCACAGCCACGATCTGATCTGCACGCACGATCTGCAGGGACGCATCCTGTCGGTCAACCCAGCGCCCGCGCGTATGCTCGACTACACGCCGGGCGAGCTGCTGACGATGAATCTCGCCGACATCCTGGCGCCGGCGGCGCGCGAGCGCCTGCCGGAGTATTTCGCCACCCTGGGCCGCGATCGCATCGCCACCGGGGTGATGGCGATCCAGACGCGCAGCGGGCAGCGGCGGCTGTGGGAGTACACCAACACGCTGCGCACCGAAGGGGTGAGCGTCCCGATCGTGCGCGGCATGGCGCACGACGTCACCGAACGGCGGCGGGCCGAGGTGCTGCTGCGCAAGAGCGAGGAGCACTTCCGCGCCCTGACGGAGCACGCGCTCGATCTGGTCCTGATCCTGGAGCCCGATTCGACGATCCGCTACGCCAGCCCATCGCACGAGAAAGTCCTCGGCTTCAGCGCCGAGGAGCTCGCCGGGCAGCTGGCGTTCGACTTCGTCCATCCCGACGACCGCGCGCACGTGTGGGCCCGCTTTGCCGAGACGATGGCATCGCATGCGGTGGGCGCGTCGGTGCAATACCGCCTGCGCTGCAAAGACGGCTCGTGGACGGTGGCCGAGGCCGTCGCCAAGAACCTGGTCGACGATCCGATCGTCGGCGGCATCCTGGTCACCGCGCGCGACATCGGCGAGCGGGTCCGCGCCGCCGAGACCCTGCGCAGCGTGCAGCGCGCGAGCGAGGAGCGCTTTCGCGCCATGGTCGAGGACGCGCACGACGCGGTGCTGCTGATGGCCGACGACGGGCGCATCCTCTACGCCAGCCCGGGCATCGTTCGGGTCCTGGGCTATGCCCCCGACGACGTCGTCGGCCGCTTTGGTCTGGCGCTGGTGGCGCCCGACGACAAACCGCGCATGCAGGCGGCCTTTGAATCGATGCTGCGTCATCCCGGCCAGCCGGCGACCGCGGAGATGCGCTTGCGTCACCGCGACGGTTCGGTGCGCTGGATCGAGGCGGCGGGCCGCAGCGCGCTCGACAATCCGAGCGTGCGCGGCGTGGTCCTCAACCTGCGCGACGTCACCGGTCGCGAGCGAGCCGCGGCGCTGCTGCGCAAGCAGGTTCGCCAGCAGGAGGCGTTGGTGGCGCTGGGGCAGATCGTCCTCGCCGCACCGCCCCTGTCGGTCGTGTTCGATGCGGCGGCACGGCACGCGGCGGAGACGCTCGAGATCGAACTCAGCGTCGTCGTCGAGCTGCTGCATGATGGTGAGACCCTGCTGTCGCGGGCTGGAGTCGGCTGGGCCGCGGGGCTGGTCGGGCACACCACGGTCGGGGTGGGCACGGCCTCGCATGCCGGCTACACGCTGCACACCGGCGCCCCGGTGGTGCTGAGCGACCTGCGCACGGAGACGCGCTTCGCTATCCCGCCGGTGCTGCGCGCGCACGACGTGGTCAGCGGCCTGAGCGTGCCGGTGGTCAGCCGCGAGCGGCCGTTCGGCGCCCTGTGCGTATACAGCCGTCGCCCGCGCACGTTCTCGCGCGACGAGGTGTCGCTGCTGCGCGGCTTGGGCAACACCATCGCGGCGGCCATCCAACAGGACCGCATCGCGTTGGCCCTGGAGGGCCGCGTGCAGGATCGCACCGCGCAGCTCGAGGCCGCCAACCGAGAGTTGGAGGCCTTCAGCTACAGCGTCTCTCACGATCTGCGCGCACCGCTGCGCGCCATCGACGGCTTCGGGCGGCTGCTGCTCGAGGACTGCGCCGCGCGTCTGGGCGAGCAGGGCCGCGCCCACCTCGCGCATATCCGCGGCTCGACCGCCCGCATGCAGGAGCTGATCGACGGCCTGCTCGACCTGGCCCAGGTGTCGCGCGGCGCGGTCGCCTGGACCGCCGTCGACTTGAGCGCCCTCGCGGCCGCGGTGGCGGCGGACTTGCACGACCCGGCGCGCACGGTCGACGTCATCATCGCAACAGATCTGCGCGCACACGGCGATCAGCGGTTGCTGCGCGTCGTCCTGCAGAACCTGCTCGGCAATGCCTGGAAGTACACCAGCAAGCAGGCCCGCGGCCGCATCGAGTTCGGCGCCGCGACGATTGACGGTGGGCCGAGCTACTTCGTCCGCGACGACGGCGCCGGCTTCGACCCACGCTACGCGGCCAGGCTGTTCGTGGCCTTTCAGCGCCTGCACGACCCGGCCGAGTTCGAAGGCGCGGGCATCGGCTTGGCGACCGTGCAGCGCATCATCCACCGACACGGCGGCCGCGTGTGGGCCGCGGGCGCTCCGGGCCAGGGCGCCACGTTCTTCTTTACCCTCGGCGCCCCGCCACCCGACGCCAGCGGCGTCGGGTGACTCGGCGTTGCCTCAGAAGTCGAGCCGAGCCGTCCCAACGTGCTACGGCCGCGCTTCGAGGGTCCCTTCCCCCCTTGCGGGGGAAGGTCAGGATGGGGGGTTGCTCGAGTCCCAA
>JBOHWA010000368.1:0-6101 GCA_050735855.1 Binatia bacterium | reverse complement strand
GTCCTGCACCGAGCGGAACTCGGGCAGCCGCTTGAAGCTGCGGTCGATCAACATGTTCGCGCCGTCGGTGTCGACCTCGAGCACGTCGGGCCCTTCGCTGCCGGCGCGGATCAGGTCGACGGCGCCGACGCGCACGCCGAGCACCTCGGCGGCGCGGCGGGCGACGGTCTGCGCCGCTTCGCTGACCCCGGGCAGGAAGCGATAGCGCGCGCCGAAGGTGACGTTGACGATGAAGTCGCCCGGCCGCTTGGCGCGCTCGCGGAAGCGCTCGGCCCAGAACATCACCTGGCCGTCGATGATATAGGCGCGCAGCAGCTGCGCCGGCTGCAACACGCCGCGGTGGCCGACGTCGGTGATCAGCCGCTGCAGATAGAACGGCGGCGGGCAGCTCAGCACCCCGTGCGCGATCGAGCGGCCGAGCCCGCTCTCGACGAACTCCACCGCGTAGCGCCGGCCGGGAATCTCGCCGGCGCAGGCGCCGCCGTCGTCGGCGAACACCACCACGTGGCCGTGCCCGCCGCAGGCGCGCGGCTCCTTGAGGATGACCTGGCCGTGCTGGCGGACGAAGTCGCGCGCCTCCTGCGGATCGTTGGTGATCAGGCTCTCCGGCATCGGCACGCCGCGCTCGATCAGGCGGCGCGCCATCGCCAGCTTGTCCCAGCAGAGGTCGTGCACCGCCGGCGGGTTGATCGCGTCGGCCTTCGGAAACAGCGCCTTGAGCAGCAGCGCCGGCTGCGGCGGCAGGTCGGCGGGCAGATCGAGCGGCACGTCGAAGGGCAGGACGTAGAGCCGCCGCACGCTCTCCCAGGTGTGCGCGCCGCGCACCGCCGCTTCGATCGACATGGCGGTGAGCGCGACGCCCTGCGCGTCGCCCGCCGCCTGCAGGTCGGCGATCACCGGCGTCACCCAGGGCTCGGCGGTCCTGCCGTAGAGGATGACGATCATGCGGGCACCCGACCGCGCCGCTGGCGTGCGCCGCCGCGCACCGAGGCGGCGATGTACTTGCGCGTCACCGGCGAGAGATCGTCGACGTCGATCATCACCTCGATCAGCGCGAACGTCGGACACGCCACCGCCGCCGCCAGCGCCGCCCGCAGCTCGGCGACGGTGCGCACCTGCACGCCCGAGCCGCCCCAGGCGCGGCCCAGGTCGGCGTAGGGCCAGGGCGGGATGTCGAGCAGGTCCTTGCGGTCGGCCACCGGCCGGAAGATACCCCAGCCGGCGTTGTTCATCACCAGCACGATCGGGGTGGCGCCGTGGCGCGGGGCCTGGGCGATCTCCGGCCCGGTCATCTGGAAGGCGCCATCGCCGCACAGCACCAGCGGGCGCCGGCCGGTGCCGATCTGGGCGCCGATGGCGCCCGGCACGCCGAAGCCCATCGAGGCGTAGTAACCCTGGGCGAAGTAGCTGCTCGGGCCCTCGACGCGCACGTCGAGGCCGCCGAACAGCGCGTCGCCCGCCTCGGCGACGAAGAACAGGTCGCGCCGCCCGGCCAGCGTGCGGTTGATCTCCCACAGCACGTCGCTCACCCGCACCGCGCGCTGCGTGCGGCGCGGCTGCGGGCGCAGGTTGTCGGCGTAGGCGACGCGCGCCGTGTGGCGGCGCAGCGGCGCGCGCAGCAGCGCGGCGAGGAAGTCGCGCAGCGTGACGTCGGTGTAGGAGTGGAAGCTGACGTCGACGCGATCGTCGACGGCCGAGATCGCCTGCGCCTGGCCGAACGTCGGCCCGCGCATCATCAGGTTCATGTCGGTGAGCAGCGTGCCGAGGTTGAGCACGACATCGGCCGTGGCGACGCGCTCGCGGATCGGCCGCGGGCTGATGGCGCCCATGTAGACGCCCATGTGCAGCGGGTGGTCGATCGGGATGGCGCCCTTGGCCAGCACGGTCGTGGCGCACGGCGCGCCGGTGCGCTCGACCAGGCGCAGCAGATCGCGCGTCAGATGGAAGCGATGGCACTCGATGCCGGCCAGGATGACCGGGCGGCGCGCGGCGTTGAGCCGCGCCGCCGTCTCGCGCGCCGCCTCGCGCAGCTTGCGCCGGTCGGAGCCGCGCTCGGGCAGGCGGCCGTCCCACTCGATGATCGCGTCCGGCACCGTGATGACCCGCTCGACCATGTCGCGGTGGATCTCGAGATAGCCCGGCCGCCGATCCGCCCACATGCGCCGCACCACCGCGTCGATCTCCGCCGCCGCCGTCGCCGGCTGCTCGATCACCGCCGTGGCACAGGTGATCTCGGTGTAGATGCGCCGCTGCGACTCGATCTCGCGCGCCTGGTGATGGATCAAGGTGCCGAGCTTGCGCTCCTCCTCGCCCGGTCCGCCGCTGATCACCAGGATCGGCACGCGCTCGGCGAACGAGCCGGCCACCGGGTTGACCATGTTGTGGCCGCCCGCCCCGTAGGTCACGCAGATCACCCCGATGCGCCCGGTGGCGCGCGCATAGCCGTCGGCGGCGAAGCCGACGCCGGGCTCGTGCGACATGGTGACGATGCGCAGCCCGCGCTTCTGCCCGAAGCGCAGGAACAGCCGCATCACCAGATCGCCGGGAATGCCGAACAGGTGCGTCACGCCGAGGCGCTGGAGGTAGGCGACGAGAAAGTCGCCGAGCGGCATGCGGGGCTTCATGGGCAAGGAGATTTCACCGCGGAGACGCGGAGCACGCGGAGGGGCGCGATGCAGGTGGGCACGACATCGCTCATATTCCTAGACAATCAATAGCCCGACCATCGGCGAACGACGCCGAGCCGTCAGGCTAGCAGAAACTCTCCGTGTTCTCCGCGTCTCCGCGGTGAAAAATCCGAGCTCAGGCGAAGAAGGACTCCGCGTCGGCACCCTGGACGTCGACCTCGATCACCGCCGTGTCGCGGAAGACCGCAAAGCGGATCATCTCGCCGGGCTTGTGGGCCCAGAGGCGGGCGTAGAGCTCGTGGCGGTAGGCGATCGGATGGTCGTCGACCGAGACGACGACGTCGCCGGGCTTGAGGCCGGCGGTTTCGCCCGGGGTGCCGGGCAGGACGCCGGCGATGACGACGTGCTCGCGCAGCATGTAGCAGTAGAGGCCGACCCAGGCGCGCGGCGCGCGCGAGACGCGTTTGCCGTACTGCAGCAGCTCGCCGCGGTGGGTGAAGAAGTGCTCGGTCGGGATGCCGAGCGTGAAGCGCCCGACCTCGTTCAGGTCGAGCGAGACGACGCCGATCATCTCGCCGCTGTTGATGAACAGCCCGCCGCCACCGAGGCCGGGGTTCATCGCCGTGGTCATGATGCCGCGCTCGATCTGGAACTCCCAGAAGGCGTCGAAGGGATCGAGCGAGGTGATGGCGCCGCTGTTGACCCGGCGCTGGCTGCCGCCGGCGGCCGCGACGATGAAGATCTCCTGCCCGGTGTGCAGCCCCTGCGCGCCCGTCCAGCGCGCCGCCGGATGGTTGTCGCCGGGGATCTTGATCGCCGCCAGGCCGCTGAAGAAATCCTGCGCGATGACCTGGCCGCTGACGCGCGTCTCGTCGAGCAGCGTCACGTCGATGGTGTCGGCGCCGAGGCAGACGTAGTTGACGGTGAGGATGATGCCGCTCGGATCGATCAGGGTGCCGGAGCCCATGCGGTCGGTACCGAGGATCTGCGCCGACGGGTGCGCCGGAGAAATCTTGACGCGCAGGCCGACGCTGGTGGGCAGCACCGACTGGAGCAGCTTGATCGACGCGTTCATTTCTCGCGGCCGATCGCCGGGCGAGCGGCGTGTTGCGCCCCGTCCGGCCACCCGGTAGAACGGTGCGCAGTCCAAAGCAGGAAACGGATGCCGACGCAAGAAGTCGCCCGCGCCGCGCGTCTCTCGACCCTGCTGCGGCGCGGCGCGCCACGGCCGCACCGCCTGCTGCTCGACGGCGGCGCCGCGGACGGCTGGGCCCTCGGCGGCGCGCTCTACACCGACGCGCCGCATGCCACGTTGGCGGTCTTCGCCTCGGGGTGGGCGCGCTGGCAGAGCGCCGCTGGCGTGCGCTGGCACTGGGGCGATCCGTTCGCGCTCTGGCAGACCTTCGTCGATCAGGCGCGCGCCGCGCCCGGCACCGCCGCCGGCGGGGTGCTCACCGCGCTCGCCTACGATCTCAAGCACGCCGTCGAGCGTCTGCCGCGGCGCCTGCCATGGCCCGACACGCCGCTGCTGTTCAGCGCCGCCTACGACTGGAGCTACCGCGCCGGTGCGGACGGCGCGGTGGTGCGCGCCGCCGATGCGCGCGGGCTGGCCGCCGCCGTGGCGTTCGTCGAGACGGCCGACGAGCCGCCGGAGCCGCGTCGGGCCGCGGTCGTCGCGCACCCGCAGCTGGCGCGGGCCGACTATCTCGCCATGGTCGCGCGGGCGCAGGCCTACATCGCCGCCGGCGACATCTACCAGGTCAATCTGGCGCAGCCGTTCCATGCCGGGCTGGTGCCGGCCGACGCGCCCGGACTCTACGCCGCCTGGGTCGAGGGGTATCCGATGCCGTGTGCCGCCTACGTCGACGGCGGCGACTGGGTCGCCGTGTCGAATTCGCCCGAGTGCCTGCTGACGGTCGACGGCGACGCGGTGACGACGCGACCGATCAAGGGGACGCGCGCGACGGCCGCCGCCGGCGAGCTGGCCGGCGACGCGAAGGAGCGCGCCGAGCACGTGATGATCGTCGACCTCGAGCGCAGCGACCTCGGCCGTGTCTGCGCCACCGGCAGCGTGGCGGTGGCGCAGTTCGGCGCCATCCGGCAGTATCCGGGTCTCGCCCACATGGAGTCCGACGTGCGCGGCCGGCTGCGACCCGGCATCGACCTGGCGGCATTGTTGCGCGCCACTTTCCCCGGCGGCTCGATCACCGGCGCGCCGAAGATCCGCGCCATGCAGATCATCGAGGAGCTGGAACCGGCGCCGCGCGGGTTCTATACGGGCGCCATCGGCTGGACCGAGCCCGACGGCCGCAGCCGCTTCAACATCGCCATCCGCACCGCCGTGCTCGATCGCGCCGGGCTGACGTACTGGGCCGGCGGCGGCATCGTGGCGGACTCACAGGCCGGGCGCGAGTACGAGGAGACGTTGCTGAAGTCCGAAACGCTCTTCCGCGCACTGCGGGCCGACCACGGGTCGGCCTGAGCGCGCCGCAGGGAGCTGGTCGCAACCGGGGTCACTGGAAAGGAGCCACATGAAGGCGAACGGCTACGTCTTCCTCAACGGGCGCATCGTCGACGCGAGCCGCGCCACGGTCAGTGTCTACGACCGCGGCCTGCTCTACGGCGATGGGTTGTTCGAGACCATGCGCGCCTACAAGGGCGTCGCCTTCGCCATCGACGAGCACTTCCATCGGCTGCGCACCTCGGCCGACATCCTCGGGCTGCCGATCCCCACTCTCGACTGGCCGGCGACGATCACCGAGCTGCTGCGCCGCAACGGCCTCGAACGCCAGGACGCGTGGGTCCGCCTGACCATCACGCGCGGCCCGGCCGAGCCGCGCGTGCTGCCGCCCGACCTCTCCAAGCCCACCACGATCATCATGGTGCGCGGGCTGGATCGCGAGATCGCCCTGCACCAGAAGCGCGGCGTCAAGGTCGCGCTGCTGCCGTTCTCGCGCTACGGCTTCATCCCGGAGCACAAGTCGGTCAACTATCTGGCGGCCGTGGTCGGCAAGGTGCTGGCCTCCTACCACGGGGCCTACGAGGGGCTCTTCGTGCGCCACGACCACGTGCTGACCGAGGGCACCACGACGTCGGTGTTCATCGTCCGCGACGGCGCGCTGATGACCGCGCCCGAGGGCGGCATCCTGCCCGGCGTCACCCGCCGCCTGGTGATCGACCTCGCGCGCGCCGCCGGCGTGCGCGTGTCGGAACGCGAGATCACGACCACCGACCTGCGCCTCGCCGACGAAGCCTTCCTCACCTCGTCGATGATCGAGCTCGTGCCGATCGTGCTGGTCGACGAGACGCCGGTCGGCAAGGGCACGCCGGGCCCGCTGACCGCCAAGCTGCAGAAGCGCTATGCGCAGGCGGTGAAGGACTATCTGAAGGTGACGCGGAGTAAGTGACGCGGCGTGTTCCGCGGTCGCACTTCCCCCTGGAGGGCGCCGGTCCCTCGGCGCCGGGGGTTGGGCG
>JBOHWA010000367.1:0-2006 GCA_050735855.1 Binatia bacterium | reverse complement strand
AGCCGCATTGACATGTCTGACCCTCCTGACGGCGGTCACCGGTTTGTTCATTGATCGCTGGGTGACCGAGCGAGAGCGCCGGCAGCAACTTCTACACGCTTTGGCGCACGAACTCTACATGAACCTCGGGGCGCTCAAGGATTTGATGGGGATCAAGGCGCAGGAAGATCAGCAACCACCCCAGATGCTCCCGAGGTTCTATACGAGCACGCTGGTCACGGTAATATCGTCGGGTGCGTTTACGACAACAAGTAACTGTTTACCGCCCCGCTAATTTTCCCCGGCGCGCGATTTGGCGGCAAGTGCTACGTTCGTCGTAATGGCGGAGCCAGACGAACGGGCCTACGAGATGAAGCGGCTAGAGGAGGAAGTCCGGCTCCAACGCGGTACGATCGACTACCTGGAGGCGCTGGTTGAAGGGCTGCAGTACGAACTGCACATGCGGGGCATCCGCCTGAAGGAGAAGGACCAGCACATCGCAGAGCTGGAGCAACGGGTCCATGAACTGAGCGAGCATGCGGCCGGGGATTCCGAGGCCCTGCCGCCGCCGCCGTCGCCGCCGGCCCTGCCGGCGTTCGTGAAGGCAAACGTGCCCCGCCGGCGGCGCAGGAAGAAGCCCGGACGGAAGAACGGTCATGAGGGGGCGTTTCGGCCGATGCCTGCGAAGATCGACCATCACCAGGAGGTGCCGCTGGGGACCGACGCGACGCGGCGGCCGGTCTGCCCGCACTGCCAGTGCCGCCTGGCGAAGCTGCGGCGGCACAAGCGGATCGTCGAGGACCTGATCCGCAGCGCGGTGAAGGTCACCTGCTATCACACGCACAGCGGGCGGTGTCCGAACTGCCGCCGGCGGGTGGAGAGCCGCGCCCCCGAGCAGCCGCCGGCGGCGAACGTGGCAAGCTCGCAACTGGGGCTCAACGCGTTGACGACGGCGGCGATCCTGCGGGTGCGTCACCGCCTGCCGTTCCGCCGGATCGCCGAGCTGGTGATGGACCTGGCGCAGCTGCGCGTCAGCCCGGGCGGGATCGTCAAGCAGGTCAAGCGTCTGGCCCGGTGGCTCGACGGCAAGTACCGGGACCTGATCCGCCGGATGCGCGCCAGCCCGCACGTGAACGCCGACGAGACGGGGTGGCGCATCGACGGGCGGAACTTCTGGCTCTGGGCCTTCACCGACCCGACGTTCACGCTCTACCACGTGGACGCGTCGCGCGGCGGCAAGGTGCCGCTGCGGCTGCTGGGCAAGGCGTTCGGCGGCACGACGGTCTGCGACTTCTACAGCGCGTACAACGCGCTGGGCGGGGAGAAGCAACGCTGCCTCACCCACCTGATGCGCGAGGTGAGGGAGCTGAAGGAGGCCGACACGACCTTCGCCGCCTGCCCGCTGTCACGCCGGCTGATGCGCTGGTGCAAGGAAGCGTTGCGGCTGAAAAAGCAGTGGAAGACGCTCGACGACGACCGCTACGAGCTCTGCGCCTCCCGCCTGGAAGACCGGCTGGACGCCCTCGCCCGCGCCGGGCAGTGGGACCACCCCGACGCACAGCGGCTGGCCGGGCGCCTGACGCGGCACCGCAACGAACTGACGCGGTTCCTGTGGGACGAGAAGCTCGACGGCACCAACAACGCCGCCGAGCGGGCGCTGCGTCCGGCGGTGGTGATGCGCAAGACCACCGGCGGCAGCCGCAGCGAGGCCGGCGCCCAGGCGTGGGCCAAGGTGGCGAGTCTGCTCCGCACCGCCGATCAGCAAGGCCTGGGCGTCTTCGAGGCCACGCAAAAGCTCGTGATGGAGTATTGGGCGGGCGGGGGGCGGTAAACAGTTACCATCGACTACCTGCGGAGCGTCATCGCGCGGTGCAACCTGCGATCGTCTTCCGAACTGCTCTGGGGGATCGCGTTGGCGCAGAACGAATGGATGTTGGCGCGGCTTCGGGTGTGCGACGCCAGGACGCCGACCGACGCCAAAGATGAACTGGACGTGAAGTCGGTTCTCCAATTCACCACGGCGAACT
>JBOHWA010000366.1:0-3954 GCA_050735855.1 Binatia bacterium | reverse complement strand
GCATCGCGCCCGCCGGCCAGGCGCGCTGCCGGTAGGGCGCCGCCGGCTTCGAGCGTACCGGCGCGCACCACCAGGTCGATATCGCCCATCCGCGCCGCGTCGACCACGTCGTCTCCGGTGCCCAGTTGGCCATCGGGTCCGGCAAGCACCAGCGCCCGGCCGGGCAGGATCTCGTAGGGCTGGCCGCTCGCTGCGTCGACCGGATCGCCGTCGAACACGGCGCTGGCGGCGAACCCGGCGCGGGGCAGGAGCGCCAGGGCGAAGCAGAACAGCAGGAGCCGGTGGCGCGTCATGGCTCGAATCGCAGGCGGTTGCTGGCGATGGCCTCGGCGCGGTAGCCGCCGAGGATCTGCGCGGTCGCCTCGCTGGCGTCGAACTCGGCCGGCAGGACCAGGGTGATGGCGCGCGCTTCGACCGCCAGCACGCCGGGCCCGGCCAGCAGCAGCTCCGCACCGCCGTCGATGCTCAGCCAGACCTGCCCGCCCAGATCGTAGCGCGCCCGGCGCGGCCCCTGGGCGATGACGATCTCGAGCGGCAGCGCGAGTTGCACGGCATCGGCGAGGCTGAAGCTGCCCTCGAGGGTCACGGTCACCCGCCCGGCCGTCGACCGCACCGCAGTCGCGCGCATCAGCGCCAGGGTCGGATCGGTGTTGGCGGCCTGCACCGGTGCACTGCCCAGCCCCAGCCCCAGGGCCAGAGCCAGCAGCAGCGGTCCCGAGCGGAGCCGGGGCCATGGTCGGCCGGTCTGACGGGCGCCTCGTCGTCTATCGTTGTTCATCGGATCGGGCTTCATTCTGTGCCGGGTCGGGGCCCGGCACGCGCAGTCCTTCCCACTCAGCCACGTCGACGGATCTGCTGCAACGGCCCGGCATGCGGTCGATGCGCAACACGCTTACGGTGCCTCGGTGCATCCCGGCGCGCAGGCGTTACCCGCATCGCAGGTCGCGCGGCAGAGGTCGGCGGTCGGGCAGGCGGTGATGCAGCGATTCAGATCGACCTGGCAGAAGGGCGCGCAGTAGGTGGTCGTGCAGCCGCTCAGACAGCTCATGAACGACGCCCAGCAGCGCTCCTCGCACTGCCCCTGGGCCGCGTCGCAGGCACCGCCGCAGGCGGCGCATTGTCCGGCATCGCAGCCGTCACACTCCGCCGCGGCATTCGCGCAGCCGGTGGCGGGCTCGCAACCGTCGTCGGTACAGCTCAGTCGATCGTCGCAGTCGCGCGCCGCGCCGCTGACGCAGGCGCCGGCGTTGCAGTGATCGCCGACGCTGCAGGCGTCGCCGTCCATGCACTCGCTGCCGTCGACGCGCGGCTGGGTGATGCAGCCGCCGGTTGCCGCATCGCAGCGCGCGTCCTGGCACTGATCGCCGGCGCTGCAGGTCACCGGATCGCCGCCGCGGCAGACGCCGGCCTGACAGGTATCGCTCCGCGTGCAGGCATTGCGGTCGTCGCAGCTCGCGGCGTTCGGCGCGGCGGGATTCGAGCACAGGCCGGTGGCAGGGTTGCACGTCCCGGCGGTGTGGCACTGGTCGGCGGCGGTGCAGGCGATCGGCGCGCCGCCGGTGCAGACGCCCGCCTGGCACTGATCGGATAGGGTACAGCCGTTGCCGTCGCTGCACTGGACGCCGTTGGCGCGGAAGCGACAGGTGGAGGCGCAACAGGCGCCGCCGGCGGCGCCCTGGTCGCACTGCTCGCCGACTTCGAGCACGCCGTTGCCACACAGCGGGCACCGGGCCGGCAGGGCGAAGCTCAGGCTGCGGGCGCTGTATGCCTGCCCCGCGGTCACGGTGGCCACGCTGCGCATGTCCTTGGCGCCGGCGAACCCGCCGACCCCGGCGCCGCACGTGTCGAGGACAAAGGAGAGGCTGCGCGAGGTGTTGGCGTCGAGCACACCCGGCGCCGGCAGCGATGCGCTCGCCACGAGGTACCAACCGCTGGTCGAGCCGATGGGCAGGGCGGGCGGCGTCACGCCGCTCGCAAAGCGCACTTCCAGCGCGCTGCGCACGGCGCTGACGGTGATCGCCTTGGCGCCGTCGTTGGCGATCGTGACCTGGCCGGGCACCAGGCTGCCGCTCGCCACTGCGCTGGTTGTGACCGTCACGCTCGAGCCGCCCTTCGCGCCGGCGGATGCGGCAGACAGCGCGATCGCCGCTCCCGCCACGGCCAGGGAGCCCAAGCCGCGGCGTCGCCACGTGGCGCGCGCCGTCGTCGATCTGGCAAGGTTGTCCATAATTCCCTCCTTGAGGGAACGGACAGAGCAGCGATCGTACCAGGGCGCGCCGCGCGCCTGTCGTATCGAGGTCGGGCCGAGGTGGGGGAAAGCTCCCACTGACGCGAGAGTCGCCCCACCCAGGTCGGCGGGCGGCGGCTGCAGACCCGGCCGCGCCTAGTCCGAGGGCATGGCCCGCCTCATCCTCCTCCGTTCCGCAGGTGCTTCTGGTCCATCCCCACAATCGACGCCGCCAAAGCGAGTGCGGATGTACTCCTTGGCGCTCTCCGGCGGCAGCTTCACCGTGCCGGGCCCGCTCCGTACGAAGAAGTCGCCATCCGCTGCCGATTCCATCCCCTTCCATTTCAGGAACACCGGCTCGGGGCTCCGCTGGCAGCTCACCACGCACACCGTCCTCCCCTGCACGATCTGCGTCTTCGGATCGATGCAGGTGCCGGCGCGGTCGCCGAGCCCGTTGCGGACGATCTGCGCCAGGTGGCGCATGAACTTGTCGTCGCTGTCGAGCTGGTCGCGCTCGATGCCGACGATCGCGCCATCGTCGGCCACGCCGGTCAGCAGATCGCCGCCCTCGGTGTTGAGGAACGCGGCAACGGTCTTGAGCTTCTCCATCATCAGGCCGAGGGTGACGCGGTGCTCGGGACCGAGGTTGCGGCCGAAGCGGTCGTTCAGCTCGGCGATGATGCGCGAGAGCGTCTCCAGCTCCTCCGCGTCGACGCTCCTGGTGCTCACCGGGTCCAGCACACGGGTCGGCGCTCCAGGGCGATCGTGCCGCCGCCGGTCTGCTGGATGCGGTAGGACTCCATGTCGATGTTCTGCTGCACCTCGCGCGGCAGCTCGACGCCGTCGGCGGGCAACAGACGCCGCAGGTAGCGCGCGAAGACGTAGAGCCGCTCGAGATCGGCGTCGGCGAACGTCAGCACCTGCGCGAGGAAGGCGTAGAGCCGCACGTAGTCGGTGAGCTGCCCCCTGAAGTCGCGCTGCCGGCCCAGGTCGCGCCCGGGGCACGGGTCACGCGGCCTCCCCACGCACGTCGATCTTGCCGTCACCGCGGCGGAGATGAGATGCACGACATCCAGAGGCGTGAAGTGCTCACCCCCAGTCGAGCCGCCGCAGGACCGTCAGCGGCAGGATGACGTCCTGGTACTTGCCGCGCTTGAAGGTGTCCCGGATCAGATCCGCAACGCCCCAGAGGAAGCTGACGATCTCGCTATGGTTCACTGTGTTCGGTCTCCGTCGCGTGAGGTTGGTCGTCAGGCGGCTGGCGCCATGATAGTCCAAGAGCCTCGGGCAGACCAGCCCGCGCACCATGGCCCGTCTCATCCCACTGCGCCGTCCCCCGCTGCGCGCCCGGCTCGCCGCCGTCGCGGGCGGCCGCTGCCCGCGCTGCAACCGCGGGGCGATCTTCGCCGGCCGCGTCCGCATGCACGCGCGCTGTCCGGTGTGCGAGCTGCGCTTCGAGCGCGAGGCGGGCTACTTCACCGGCGCCATGTACGTGAACTACATCCTGGCGGTGCCGGTGATGGCGGTGCTCGCCGGGATCGTCCACCTGCTGGCGCCCGCCTGGTCGTTCGAGGCCACCATCGGCGCCGGCGCGCTGCTCTTCCTGCCCCTGGTGCCGGCGATCTTCCGCTACTCGCGCATTCTCTGGATCCACTTCGACCAGGCGATCGACCCGTCCGAGCGCGCTTAATCTCGCCGTGCCCGGTGGAGGGCGCCGGGCCCTCCAC
>JBOHWA010000365.1:0-3347 GCA_050735855.1 Binatia bacterium | reverse complement strand
CTCCAGGGCCGGGCCCTCTGCGAGCGGCGCGGTCGCTCCGACGGCCGGTCGGTCGACCACCCAGAGCCCCGTCGACGCGGACGGTGCGATACGGCGCGCCCGCGCCGGCACCGAGTCGCTGCGCCGCACCGCGCTGCGCGAGCGCCTCGCCACCCTCGCCACGCTGCAGCAGGTCATCCTGCGGCGGCGCGAGGAGATCGTCGACCGCATCCAGCAGGACACCGGCAAGAGCCGCTCGGACGCGCTGATCTCGGAGATCTTCGGGGTGCTCGACAGCCTCGCCTGGCTGGCGGCGCACGCGCCCAAGGCGCTCGCCGATCGCAAGCAGCACACGCCGCTGGCGCTGATGGGGAAGACCTCGTGGACCTGGTACGAGCCGCTCGGCGTCATCCTGGTCATCTCGCCGTGGAACTATCCCTTCTACCAGGCGATCGTGCCGATCGCCTCGGCGCTCGCCGCCGGCAACACCGTCGTCTACAAGCCGTCGGAGTGGACGCCACTCAGCGGGCTGGTCGAGGATCTGCTCGCCGAGGCGCAGGTGCCGCCCAACTGGGTGCAGGTGGTGTACGGCGACGGCGCCGTCGGCGCGGCGCTGGTGGCGGCGCGGCCCGACAAGATCTTCTTCACCGGCAGCACGCGCACCGGGCGGCGCATCATGGCCGCCGCGGCCGAACACCTGGTGCCGGTCGAGCTCGAGCTCGGCGGCAAGGACGCGATGCTGGTCTTCGACGACGTCACCATCGCGCGCGCCGCCGCCGGCGCCGCCTGGGGCGCGCTGACCACCACCGGTCAATCGTGCACCTCGGTCGAACGCGTCTACGTGCAGCGCCCGATCTACGACGCCTTCCGCGATGAGCTGGTGCGCCAGGTGCGCCAGCTGGTGCAGCGCACCGACCGCGACGGCGACGCCGACCTGGGCGCCATGACCACCGACTTCCAGGTCGAGATCGTCGCCGCGCAGGTGGCCGACGCCAAGGCCAAGGGCGCCCGCTTCCTCACCGGCGGCGATTGGGACGGCCGCACCCGGCTGATCCCGCCGATGGTGATCGACGGCGTCACCGACGACATGCAGATCGCCCACGAGGAGACCTTCGGTCCGCTCATCCCGCTGCTGCCGTTCGACAGCGAAGCCGAGGCGATCGCGCGCGCCAACAACTCGATCTACGGCCTGACCGCCAGCGTCTGGAGCAAGGATCTCGAGCGCGCCAGACGGGTCGGCCGCGCCCTCGCGGTCGGCGGCGTGTCGATCAACAACGTCATGGGCACCGAGGCCAACCCGGCCCTGCCGTTCGGCGGCGTCAAGCAGAGCGGCTTCGGCCGCTACAAGGGCGAACACGGCCTGCACGCCTTCTGCAACGTGAAGTCGGTGCTGGTCGACAAGGACAGCGCCAAGATCGAAGCCAACTGGTACCCCTACACGACCGAGAAGTACCGCCTCTTCACCGACCTGACGGTCAACCTCTTCAGCGGCCGCGGGCCGCTCAAGCTGATCAAGTTCGCCCTCGCCGGCATGAAGCTGGAGAGCTACTCGAAGAAGGCAGCCAAGAAGGGCCGGTAGGCGTGCCTTGACGCCTTCTTTTTCAACGCAGAGGACGCCGAGGTTCGCAGAGGCCACCGGCGAGCGCCGAGTTCATGAACTCGTCATTCTTCCTCTGCGAACCTCTGCGACCTCTGCGTTAAAAAAGAGCCTGCCACCATGCTGAGTCTCGTCACCGGCGCCGCCGGGTTCGTTGGCCAGGCCGTCGTCAGGCGCCTGCTCGCCGATGGCGACGACGTTCGTGGGCTGGCCCTGCCGGGCGATGCGCGGCTGGCGGAGTTGCGCGCCATCGCGGCGCCGCCGCGGTTGCAGGTGATCGAGGCCGACGTCACTGATGCCGGCGCGGTCGTCGCGCACTTTGCCGGCGTGGCGCGCGTCTTCCATACCGCGGCGCTGGTGCACAGCACCGCGCCGTGGGCGGCGTTCGAGGCGGTCAACGTCGGCGGGACGAGCCACGTCGCGCGCGCCGCGTTCGCCGCCGGCGTGCAGCGCTTCGTGCACGTCAGCACCAGCGACGTCTTCGGCCTGCCGCGCGACGGTGCGCCGATCGACGAGGCGACGCCGCTGCGCGAGTGGGGCGAGCCCTATCCGGACACCAAGATCGCTGCGGAGCGTTTTCTCTGGGCCCAGCACCGGGCGCACGGCCTGCCGCTGTCGGTCATCTATCCGTGCTGGGTGTACGGGCCCGGCGACGCCGCCTTCTTCCCCAGCCTGGCGCAGGCGATCAGCGACGGCTTCATGCTCTTCTGGCGGCGCGATCTGCGACTGTTCTGGGTCTACATCGACAACCTCGCCGACGCGATCGTCCTCGCCGGTACCGATCCGCGCGCCATCGGGCAGGGCTACCTGGTGCACGACGCGCTCGGCGCCGAGGCCGGTCCGACGCTACAGGCCGTCTGCGCCCGCATCGCCGCGCAGCTCGGCAAGCCGGCGCCGACCCGCCATGTCCCGTATGCCCTCGCCTACGCCACCGCCTGGCTGGCGCAGTCGCTCTGGCGCACCGTGCGCCTGCGCGGCGCGCCGCCGATGTTGACCAACGACGTCAAGTCGTTCGGCTTCGACTGGCAGCTCTCCAACGCCAAGCTGCGCGCCCTCGGCTGGACGCCGCGGGTCAGCATCGCGGACGGCATGGACGCCGCCCTCGCCGCCCTGCGGCAGCGCCTTGCGGCGCAATAGGGCAGGCCCAGGCAGTCGGACCGGACTCAGTCCGGCGGGCTCGTCGGTAGCGTAAAGCGGAAGGTGCTGCCGCGATCGGGGTTGCGGGCGCCGGCGAGGTGGCCGCCGTGCGCTTCGATGATCGAGCGGCTGATCGACAGGCCCATGCCGAGGCCGCCGGGTTTGGTGCTGAAGAACGGCGCGAAGACGTCGGCCGACGGGATACCGACGCCGGTGTCGCGCACCGTCACTTCGATCTCGTCGCCGGCCGGCGCGGTGCGGACCAGCAGCTCGCGCTCGCCGTGCGGGCCATGCGCGAGGATGGCGTCGAGGCCGTTGAGCAGCAGGTTGATCACCACCTGCTCGATCTGGATGCCGTCGCCGTACACCGGTGGCAGCGGCTCGTCGCCGGCCACCTGCACCGCGACGCCATGGCGGCTCGCCGCCGGCACGACGATGCGTGTCGCGTCGCGCACCAGCGCAGCGACGTCGAGCCGGTCGCGGCGCGGCTCCTCCTTGCGCACCAGCGTGCGCACCCGGCGGATGATCTCGGCGGCGCGCAGCGCCTCGCGGCTGATCTCCTCCAGCGCGCCGAGCACCGCGGCGGGCTCGGCCGCGCCGCCGCGCAGGCGGTGCACGCAGCCCTGCGCGTAGT
>JBOHWA010000364.1:0-9925 GCA_050735855.1 Binatia bacterium | reverse complement strand
GCCGGCGCCGGCGGCGCGACGCCGGGCGCGACCCGCGTGGCGCGCCGGCGCATCAGTTGGGCCATGCCGTTCGCCGCCGCGGCGCTGGCGCTGCTCGCCATCACCAGCTACCGCGAGATCGGCTGGCGGGCCGACGCTGATCGCCTGAGCCGGCGCGTCGCCGATCTGCAGCAGGCGCTGACCCGCGCCAGCGGCGACCTCGACCGCATCCGCACCGTCCTCGCCGATCGCGAGCAGGACGTCGCCGCCCTGCGCGGCGCGCTCGCCCAGGCGGAGGAGTCGCTGTCGATCCTGCACACCCGCGGCCTCAACCTGGTGGCGCTGAAGGAGACCAAGGACGCCCCGCCCGCCGAGGGCCATGTGCTGCTCAGCAAGCCGACCGGCCGGGCGCTCTTCTACGCCTTCGACCTGCCGCAGGTGGCGGCCGACAAGACCTACGAGCTGTGGTGGATCACCGAGAAGGACGGCCCGGTGCAGGCCGGCACCTTCCGGCCCGATGCGCGCGGCCTCGGCCGCATCGAAGCGACCCTGCCGACCAACGCCGGCGCCATCCAGGCCGCCGCCGTCACCGTCGAGGCCGCCGGCGGCGTCCCCAAGCCACAGGGGCCGATGGTGTTGCTGGGCACGGTCACGCCGAGTTGACGTTCGGGCGTTCCGCGTTGTGCGTTTCCTGAGTGATCGTGGTCGGGCCTCTGGCCCGCGTGGCGCGCCGCTCATCGCCGGCAGTCCCGAAAGCACCGAACGCACAACGCGCAACGCTGAACGTTCTCCCCTCGGTTGACCGAGGTCCGGCGACGGGTCACAGTCGAGGCTTGCCTGTTTGGATACGATCAGTGTGCGGCGCCGTCATGCTGCTCCTGGCGGCGCCGGCCGCCGTGCGCGCGGTGTGTGTTGGCGATTGCGATGGCGGCGGGGCCGTCAGTATCGGCGAGTTGATCGTGCTGGTCGATATCAGCCTCACGCGCGAGGGCCTCGAACGCTGTGCGGTGGGCGACGCCAACGGCGACGGCGTCGTGGCGGTCAACGAGCTGGTGCTGGCGGTCGGCGCGGCGCTCAACGGCTGTCCGCCGACGCCGACTGAGACCGCCGGGGCGAGCCCGACGGCAAGCGCGACGTCGACCGCGACCGCGACCGAGCCGCCATCGACCGCCGTTCCGAGCCCCAGCGCGACCGCGGCGCCGACGCTGACCGCGACCCATGCGCTGACCGCGACCGCGATCGCGGCCGACACCGCGACCGTCGGGCCGACGCCCTCGATCACCGCCACCGATGCGCCGACAACAGCCGCCAGCCCAACGGCGACATCGGCCGACAGCCCCACGCCGACCGCGGTCGCGTCTGCGACGACGATCGCCACCGAGTTTCCGACGCCGGTCGCCACGGCGACCGACTCGCCTGCACCACCCACGGCAACATCGTCGGCGACCGCCGCGTCGTCCGCCACCGCGACGCCGTCGTCCACCGGCACGGCGACCGCGAGCGGCGCGCCCACCGGCAGCCCGACGCTGACCGCACCGCCGACCTCGACATCAACGGCGACCTCACCGCCAACCTCGACGTCGACACCGCTGCACACCTCCACGGCGACCCTGCCACCGACCTCGACGGCGACCGCGCCGCCGACCTCGACGCCGTCACCGGCCTCGACGGCGACCGCGCCGCCCACCTCGACAGGGACGCTGTTGCCGAGCTCGACCGCGACGCGTACCGGCACGGCGACGCGCACGTTGACCCCCAGCGCGACCGCCACCTTTACCCGCACCGCGTCGCAGACGGTGACGGCGACGCGCAGCCTGACGCCGACCCGCACGGCGACCGCAACCGCTTCTGCCACCCCGAGCGCAACGGCGACGCCGGGCCTCGGCGTGCGCCGCTTCTCGCTCGACCCCACCACCAGCACGTTCGCGCTGCTGCCCGTCGTGCCGGCGGCGACCGGGTTCTCCGGCTACCTCGATCTCGCCGCCGGCGTCCCCGATCCGGCCACCGGCCTCGCCGTCGTCGCCATCACCGGCGCCTCGGAGTTCCTCAGCATTCCGGTCGGCGACCTGACGCTGTGCATCAGACCGCTGCTGCCGGTCGAGCGAGCCGGCGTGCTGGCCTGCAGCGGCGGTGTCGACCTCGGCGTCAGCTCGTCGCAGGACCACAACGTCGGCGTCGTCGGCGTCGACGGCTTCACCGCCGACGAGTGCGCTGCGCAGGGCGGCCTGGTCGAGGTCACCCCGCACCCCGGGGTCTGCAATGGGCCGGTGGGCCTGCTGGCATCACCGGAACCGGACTCCGGCGTCGGCGCGCTGCTGCTGGCGCCCGACCCGCGCTTCGACGCGCACGGGCTACCGGCGGAGATCAGCTTCGCGGCCGGACCGTGCAGCGCGCACGGACCCGGCGCGCCAACCGCCTTCGGCTTCGTCAGCGGCGCGGCGCGCGCCGAGATCGCCAACGCCAACAACGAGCCGGGCGAGCTGCTGACGCATCAGGCCGAGGGCGAGAACTTCTCCTGCGCTGCCTGGATGACCGAGGACGGTCCCGGCCGACTGGTGCTCGCCGTACCGGCGGTGCACGGCGCCGGCGCCTTCGACGCCATCACCGTGATCGTGCTCGATGACTGAATGCTGACGGAGAGAAGATCAACGCGACGACGCGAAGGCGCGAAGGAAGATGGGGAGTGTGACAGACGGCGGGATCACGCCAGTGATGGAATCAGGGTTCCGGTTGAGTGCGACTGCGTCTCCGGACTTCGCGGCTTCGCGTCTTCGCGTTGAATCTTTGCCTTCCCCCCGCGCTCACCCAGCGCGCAGCGCCTCCGCCATGCGCTGCGCCAGCCCCGCCGCGCGCTCGTGGTCGAGCGCGCCCGCCGGCCAGCCGATGCCCAGGCCGCTGCCGTCGGCGTACTTCGGGATGATATGGAAGTGGACGTGCATGACCACCTGGTGCGCGGCGCTGCCGTTGTTCTGCAGCAGGTTGTAGTCGGTGGCCCCCGTGGCGCGCAGGACCGCCCGACAGAGGCGCGGCAGGACACGGCCGATTGCGGCGGCCGACTCATCTGATAGCTCTGCCAGCGTGACGGCGGGTTCCTTCGGGATGACCAGCGTGTGCCCGGCGCTGAGCGGGCCGATGTCGAGAAACGACAACACCCGCTCGTCCTCGTACACCCGGTGGCAGGGGATCTCGCCGCGGATGATCTTTGCGAAGATGGTATCGGCCATGCGCGCCAGCTTAGGCGGCGGCGGCCGCGGCCGGCAAGCCGGCGGCCGCTGAGCCCCAGCCGAGGACCACCCCGTGCCCGCGCCGCCGCTCTCGATCCCCCTCAAGCTCGCCTACGGCGTCGGCCAATTCGCCGAAGGGGTGAAGAACACCGCCTTCAGCATCTTCCTGCTCTTCTATTACAACCAGGTGCTCGGTCTGGGCGGCGCCTGGACCGGTCTCGCCCTCGGCATCGCGACGCTGGTCGACGCCCTGGTCGACCCGTTGATGGGCTCGATCTCCGACAGCTTCCGCCACCGCTGGGGGCGTCGCCATCTGTTCATGTACGCCGCCGTGCTGCCGCTGCTGGGCAGCTTCGCGTTGCTCTTCTATCCGCCCGCCGGCCTCGGCCAGGGGGGCCTCTTCACCTGGCTGCTCGGCTGCACCATCGCCGTGCGCCTGGCGATGACGCTGTACGGTGTGCCACACATGGCGCTCGGCGCCGAGCTGTCGACCGACTACGGCGAGCGCACCTCGGTGGTCGCCTATCGCAACATGTTCAGCGTCGTCGGCGGCGTCTTCGTCATCGCCATCGGCTGGGGCTGGTTCTTCCGCGCCCAGCCGGGCTTTCCCGACGGCCAGTTGAACGGCGCCGAGTATCCGACCTTCGGCCTCTGGTGCGCCGTCTTCGCGGCGCTCAGCGTGGCCCTCACCGCGATCGGGACGCACTCGCGCATCGCCTACCTGGCCCAACCGCACGCCGGCGAGGCGCCGTTCTCGTTCGGGCGCCTGCGCGGCGAGATGCGCGAAGCGCTGTCCAACGCGTCGTTTCGCGCCCTCTTCTTCGGCGTCGTCCTGCTCTTCATCACGCGCGGCGTCGAGCAGGGGCTGGGGATCTACATGTACACCCACTTCTGGCACATCTCGCCGGCCGACATCCTCGCCGTGCAGGGCCTGGCGCTGCTCGGGCTGGTGCTCGGCACGGTGGTGTGGGTGATCCTGTCGCGCCGCATCGACAAGCGGCCGGCCTTTCTCGCCGGCGTCACCGTGCTCTCCATCTGCACCCTGCTGCCGCCGCTGGCCAAGCTGCTGGGGTACTTTCCGGCGCGCGACGGCGACCTGTACGTGCCGCTGCTGGCGGCGCTGGCGTTGATCGGCGGGCTTGGCGCCGCGGCGGGGCTGGTGACCTCGGGCTCGATGATGGCGGACATCGCCGACGAGCACGAGCTGCAGACCGGCCGCCGCCAGGAGGGGATCTTCTTCGGGGCGCTGCTGCTGGCGGTCAAATCGACCTCGGGCCTCGGCCAGTTCGTTGCCGGGTGGGGCCTCGACCTGATCGACTTCCCCACCCGCGCCGAGCCGGGGACGGTGTCGGTCGAGACGATCAACGCGCTCGGCATCCTCTACGGACCGGGCATCGCCTTCATCGCGGTGGCATCGGTGGTCGTGCTGGCGCGCTACCGCATCGACCGGACGCGCCACGAGGAAATCACCGCGGCGCTGCTCGCCCGGCGCCTGGCCGGCGGCGCGTCGGTGTCAAATGCCGTCATCTGACCCGCCCGCCGCGCCGCGCGCCGCCGAGCGCGTGGCCAAGTTGATGGCCCAGCGCGGCCTGTGCAGCCGGCGCGAAGCCGAGCGCCTGATCGACGCCGGACAGGTGGTGGTCGACGGCGTCGTCCAGCGCGAACAAGGCTGCAAGGCGGCGCCCGACGCCGACATCCGCATCGCGGCGGGCGGCGAGCAGGTGCTGAGCGAACGCGTGACGGTGCTGCTGCACAAGCCGCTCGGCATCGTCAGCACCCAGCCAGAGCCCGGCCAGAAGCCGGCCTGGACGCTGCTGCGCGCGCAGACCGCGCATGGCTACGTCGAACCGGCGCACCTGCAGCGCGTGCTGGCCGACCCGCAGTCGCTGGCCGTCGCCGGGCGCCTGGATCGCGCCAGCCGCGGGTTGCTGTTGATGACCCAGGACGGCACCATCGCCCGCCGCGTCATCGGCGGGCAGGGGGTCGAGAAGCGCTACCTGGTGCGTACGACCGAGCCCCCGACCGACGCGCAGATCCACAAGCTGCGCGCTTTGCGCGATCTCGACGGCGAGCCGCTGCGCCCGATGCGCGTCGACCGCGAGGCGACCGACACGCTGCGCTTCACCCTGATCGAGGGCAAGAAGCACCAGATCCGCCGCGTCTGCCGCCGCTTCGGCCTCAATGTGACCGACCTGTTCCGCATCGCCATCGGCCCGCTCACCATCGGCGACCTGCCCGAGGGCAAGTGGCGCCTGGTCAGCGATACCGAGATCGAGCGCCTGAAGGCTGACGGTCGCGTGGCGCGGTGAAGAACCAGATTCACCGCGGAGACGCAGAGTCGCGGAGAGGTGCGAGCCTCAGTGCGGCGGACCATTCCCGACGCAATCCGAAATAGAAACCTAGAGAATTGGTTCGCGGGAGAGCGATGGTGGTGACATATCGAGCAGGCGATCTCCGCTCCTCCGCGTCTCCGCGGTGAAGTCTTGTCCTATGCCCACGCTTCGGTTCTTTGCCACGACTGCCAAAGGGATGGAGGCGCTGCTCGCTGGCGAGTTGCGCGGGCTTGGGGCGGAGGCGGTGGAGGAGCGGCGTGCGGGGGTGGGGTTCGAGGGCGGGCTCGAGGTGGCTTATCGCGCCTGCCTGTGGTCGCGCACGGCCAACCGGGTGCTGCTGCCGCTCGCCGGGTTCGCGGCGGCGTCGCCCGAGGCGCTGTATGCCGGCGTGCGCTCGATTGCCTGGGGGGACCATCTCGGGCGCGGGCGGACGGTGGCGGTCGACGCCAGCGTCGGGCGCTCGCAGATCACGCACTCGCACTATGCGGCGCTGAAGACCAAGGACGCCATCGTCGACCAGCTGCGCGAGCAGCGCGGCACGCGGCCCAACGTCGAGACGGCGCGGCCGGACGTGCGGGTGAACGTCTACCTGCACGACGACCAGGCCAGCGTCGCGATCGACCTCTCCGGCGAGAGCCAGCACCGCCGCGGATACCGCGACGCGCCGGGCCTGGCGCCGCTGAAGGAGAATCTCGCCGCCGCGATCCTGTTGCTCGCCGAGTGGCCGCGGCTGGCGGCGCAGGGCGCGCCGTTGCTCGACCCGATGTGCGGCTCGGGGACCATCGCGCTCGAGGCGGCGCTGATCGCCGCCGATGTCGCCCCCGGCCTGGCGCGCGAGTACTTCGGCTGCATCGGCTGGCGCGGCCACGACCCGGTGCTGTGGGCGCGGCTGCGGCGCGAGGCGGAGGAGCGCGCCCGCGCCGCGCGCCGATTGCCGCCGATCCACGGCTACGACGCCGACGCGCGCGCCGTGCGCGCCGCGCAGGCCCACGCGGTGCAGGCGGGTTTCGGCGGGCGCGTCCATTTCGAGCGCCGCACCCTCGCCGAGTGTACCCCGATCCCCGGCCGCGGCGGCGCGATCGCGGGCGTGCTGGTCACCAACCCGCCCTACGGCGAGCGCCTCGGCACGACCGAGCAGCTCGGCGCGCTCTACGCCGAGCTCGGCGACGTGCTGCGTCGCCGCTTTCCCGGCTGGACCGGCTGGGTGCTGTCCGGCAACCCGGCGCTGGCCAAACGCATCGGCCTGCGCCCCGCCCACCGCCACATCCTCTACAACGGTGCCATCGAATGCCGTCTGCTCGAGCTGCCGATCTCGGCGGCGCCGGTGAAGGACGACGGCGGGCCGCGCTGGCGGCGGACGTAGCCAACGTCCGGCCGCCGGCGCGCGCTCACGCGGTGCGGGGCGGCAGCAGGAAGAGCGTGATGGCGAAGATCGCGTACACCATGAGGATCAGCACGCCGACGAACCACGTCGAGCGCCCGCTGTTGGTGACCATCGACGCCGCCATCGTCGCGACGAGCATCATCAGCACCGCGCCGGGCCAGACACGATGGCCAGGACCGAGAGCAGGAACAGGAGGGTGTGAGCCTCCGGCGCGAGACGCTCACATACGAAGACAACGGGGACGAACACCAGGAGCCACTTCATCGTCCCTCCGCTCTCATCCACCCAGCGCGATGGTGATGAGGACCAGCACCACGCCGACCGCCGTCAGCCCCGTCGCGATGCGCAGCGGACTGCCGCCGACCTCGCGGCCCCACCACGCGCCCGTCAGGAAGAGCTCCGTCAGTGCGATGGCGTTCGAGACGCGCACGGCGACGCTGGGGTCCGGCACCACCAGGAACGGGATGACCACGGGCAGGGTGGCGAGCACGATGATCAGCGCGACCGCTGCGCCACCCAGCAGATCGCGGAACTGCACCGTCGGCCGTTCGGCGGGGGTGCGGCGTGCGAGCATCAGGGCGGCGCGCGCCAGCTGCCGCCGCTCCGCCGCGGTGGTCAGTGACACGAGCGGTCCGTCGAGCTCCACTTCGATGCGTTGCAGCGCGGCCTCTTCGTCCGCTGTCCGCAGCACGTCGCGGATCACGCGCGCCTTGCGGCCACGCTCGAACAGCTCGGCGAGCACGAACATCACGCCGTCGACGATCGCCCAGGCGAGGTTGCAGCCGCCGATGCCGATGAACAACGCCCAATTGTCCGCCTCTTCCTGCCCGAGCCGCACGGCGCCGGTGAAGCCGAGCGCCATGATCAGGCCGAACAGGACCTCGCCCAGGCGGTCGACGGGGTCGAGGTGGCGTTGCAGGAAGGCGCGCATGACTATCGGCGGGTGTCGGCGGCCGGATCGGGCTCGAAGGTCTCGACCAGATCGGCCACGTCGGTGTGATGCGAGATCGGCCCCACCGCCACCTCGAGCCCCTCGGCGCGCAGCAGATCGCGCACCGAGGCGCGCGCCTCCGCCAGGCGCAGCGCGACGCCGTGCGCCGCCAGGTCGGCCGCGAGCCGGGTCAGCATGCGCGCGCCGGCCAGATCGACGTACGGCGCGGCCGAGAGGTCGAGAATGACGACCCGCACGGGCGCCGCCTGCGTGTGCGCCCGCGCCAGCACCTCGCGCAGGATGCTGTCGACGTTGAAGTAGAGCAGCGACGCCTCGACGCGGATGACCAGGACGCCGGGCGTCTGCTCGTTGTCCGGGTTGCGCTCGCGGTCCGAGTAGCGACGGGTGTGCGGAATGCGGCCGAGCACGGCGATGTACGGGGAGGCGACGCGATGCAGCAGCAACAGGATCGACGCGATGACGGCCAGCAGCACGCCCTTGAGGATACCGAGCAGCAGCACGCCGACCAGGGCCGTGATCGCCACGCGGAACTCGAGGCGGCTCACCCGCCGCAGTCGTGCGATCTCGCGCAGATCGATCAGGCCGGTCACCGCGACGAGCACGATCGCCGCCAGCACCGCCTTGGGCAGCGTGCGCAGCGCGCCGGTGAGGAAGACGAGGAACACGGCGAGAACGAGGGACGCGACGAGCAGGGCCGCCGGCGATTTGGCACCGGCCTTCTCGTTCACCACCGACTGCGAGAGCCCGCCCGCGACCGGGTAGCCGTGGCCGAGCGCCACGGCGAGATTGGCGCCGCCGAGGGCGAGCAGCTCGCGGCGCACGTCCACGTCGTAGCCCTGCTTGCTGGCGAGCGCACGCGCCGCCGACACGCTCTCGATATACCCGAGCAACAGACAGGCGGCGGCGAGCGGCAGGACGCCGTCGACGTCGCGCAGGTGGATGCTCGGCAGCCCGAGGCTGGGCAGGCCGGCGGGAATCGTCCCCACCGTCGCGACGCCGAGATCCTGCAGGCCCAGCGCCGCCGTGACCACGATCGAGAACGCCACGACGCCCAGGGCGACCGGACGGCCGGGCAGCAGGCGATCGCCCGCGAGCAGCAGGCACAGCGCGACGACGGAGACGGCGACGACGACGAGGTTGGCGTCGCCCAGCTGGCCGGCGAGCGTCGCGACGCGCTCGAAGAAGTGGTCGCCACCGCCGGCGACGCCGAGCGCATTGGGCAACTGCGTCATGGCGATGCTGAGGCCGGCGCCGGCCTTGAAGCCGACCAGGATGGTGTCGCTGATGAAGCTGATCAGCGTGCTGAGGCGCAGCACAAACGCGATCAGTGCCAGCAGCGCGATCAGCAGGGCGACGAGCGACGCCACCTGCGCGTAGCGGACGGGGTCGCCGGCGGCCATCGGAGCGATGCTCACGCCGACCAGGAGGGAAATGGCCGAGGTGGGGCCGATCGCCAATTGGCGCGACGACCCCAGCAGCGCATAGCCAATCCCGCCGAGGAGATAGCCGTAGACACCGACCTCGGGCGGCAGGCCGGCGAGGGTCGCGTAGGCGAGCGCCACCGGGACGGCGTAGGCGGCCAGCGTGACGCCGGCCAGACAATCGGCCGCGAACCAGCGCGCCTGGTAGGACGCGAGCCAGGACAGCGGCCAGGCGTGCCCTTCCGGGCCGGTAGGATTCGTGGTCGGAGTCGTCACACCCTGCCTTCGCGGCGTACATAATCCCATCGCGACGGAGCGCCAAACGCTCGACCGCCTGCTGCACGCGCGATCGCGATCCGCTAGTGCTGCGATCCGCGCCGATACAGAGGCTCAGCGCCGCGCGTGACATCGTCCAGCTGGGGTGGAAAGGCGGATACCGGGCTATGATGACCATCACGAACCCTGCGACGGGCGAGGCGATCGCTCAGGTCGACGAAGACACGCCGGACGGCATCGCCGCCAAAGCGGCGCGCGCGCGGGCGGCGCAGCCGGCCTGGGCGGCGACGCCGTTGGCCGAGCGCGCGGCGGCGCTGCGGCGCTTTGGCGAGCTGCTGGCGCGCGATGGCCAGGAG
>JBOHWA010000363.1:0-3684 GCA_050735855.1 Binatia bacterium | reverse complement strand
CGCTCACCGACGAGGGGGTGCGCTTCCGCTCGCATCTCGACGGCTCGAAGTTGTTCCTCACCCCCGAGGACGTGGTGGCGCGGCAGCGCCAGCTCGGGGTGGACATCCTCATGCCGCTCGACGAATGCGTCCCGGCCGGGTCGGATCGCGCCGGGGTGGAACGGGCCATGCGCCGCACCACCGATTGGCTGGTGCGCTCCGGGCGAGTGGAGATCGGCGCCGACCGCCACCTGTTCGGCATCGTGCAGGGCGGGCTCGATGCCGGGCTGCGCCGTGAGCACGCGGCGCGGCTTGCCGCTCTCGACCATCCAGGCTATGCGGTCGGGGGTTTGAGCGTAGGGGAGGAGCGCGGAGTGACTCGAGAAGTGGCCGCCGTGACTGCGGCGGCACTGCCGGACGACCGGCCGCGCTATCTCATGGGCGTCGGTCTTCCGCAGGATCTGCTGCGCTTTGTTGGCATGGGATACGACATGTTCGATTGTGTGCTGCCCACCCGCAACGGGCGCAATGCCTCGTGTTTCACCGCCCAGGGGCGGGTGAATCTGCGCCTGGCGCGCTGGGCGCGCGACGAGGCGCCGCTCGACGCGACCTGCAGCTGCTACGTCTGCCGCACCTTCTCGAGGGCGTATCTGCGCCACCTCGCCGTCGCCGGCGAGATGCTCGGCGCGCAGCTGGCCAGCCTGCACAACGTCCACTTCTACCTCGATCTCATGGCGCAGGCGCGCGCCCACCTGACGGCCGGCGACTACGCCGCCTGGGCTGGAGCACGCGCCGATGCCCTCGACGCGGGAGAGCAGGCATGATCGGCACGGCGTGGGCCCAGGCGGGGGCGGGTGGTGCACCGCCGACGTTGATCAGTTTCCTGCCGTTGGCGCTGGTCTTCGTCGTCTTCTACTTCCTGCTCATTCGTCCGCAGCAGCAGAAGGCCAAAGAGCACCGGGTCCTGCTGGCCAATTTGAAGAAGAATGACGAGGTGATCACCAGCGGCGGTCTCTACGGCCGCGTGCTGGCGATGGCCGACGATGTCATCACGCTCGAGATCGCTCCCAACGTCAAAGTGCGGGTCAGCCGCCCGCAGATTGCCACGGTGGTGAGCGCGGAGCCGAAAGTCACCAACGACAAAGAGAAGGACAAAGCCAAGTGACGAACAGCAGCCTGATGTACCGCGCCCTTTTGTTTCTGGGGCTCACCGTCATCGCGGTGCTCTGCATCCTCCCGACGGTCGTGCAGCCGCTGCCTTCCTGGCTCGGCTTCCTGAGCGCCAACAAGGTGTCGCTCGGCCTCGACCTGCAGGGTGGAACGCACCTCATCCTCACCGTCGACAGCGATGCCGCGGTGACCAGCTCGGTCGAGGTCAACGCCGACGAACTGCGCCGCGAGCTGCGCAAGGCGGGGATCCGCAGCGCCCAGGTGGCGCGCGTCGATCAGACCACGCTGACCGTCACCGTACCGGCCGATCAGCGCGACCAGATGGTCGAGCTGGCCGGAGAGATGTTCCCCAACTTCAAGCTCGAGTCGTCCGAGACCGCCGACGGCAACGTCGTGCAGCGCCTGGCGCTGCTGCCCTCCGAGGTGCAGCGGATCAAGCAGGCCGCCGTCGAGCAGAGTCTGGAGACCATCCGCAACCGCATCGACCAGTTCGGCGTCAGCGAGCCGGTCATCCAGCGCCAGGGCGAACGCGACATCCTGGTCCAGTTGCCCGGCATCCAGGATCCCGAGCGCGCCAAGGAGTTGATCGGCAAGACCGCCGTCCTGTCATTCAAGCTGGTGCGCGAGGGTGACGCCGAGGCCCTGGCGAAGGGATCGCAACCGATCCCGGCCGGGACCGAAGTGCTCTACGAGCTGTCCAAGGTCGCCGGCTCGCGGCAGAAGGGGCAGCCGCTGCTGGTCGAGACCCAGACGCTGATGACCGGGGACGTGGTGGTCGAAGCGCGCGTCCGCCCGGGCGATCTGCCCAACAGCCGCATCGTCTCCCTCGACCTCAACGCCCGCGGGGCCCGTCTGTTCGAGGAGATCACCGCCGCCAACGTCAACCGTCGCCTGGCGATCGTGCTCGACAACACGATCTACTCGGCGCCGGTGATCAAGGAGCGCATCCCCGGCGGCCGGGCGGTGATCAGCGGCAGCTTCACCAGCGACGAGGCGCGCGATCTGTCGATCGTCCTGCGCACCGGCGCGCTGCCGGCGCCGGTCAGCATCGCTGAGGAGCGCACGGTGGGACCGAGCCTCGGTCAGGACTCGATCGACAAGGGGATCCGTTCCTTCGTCGTCGGCGGTCTGCTCGTGATCCTCTTCATGCTGGTCTACTACCGCTTTGCCGGCCTGCTCGCCGATCTGGCGCTGGTGTGGAACATCCTGTTCCTGGTGGCGACCCTGGCCGTCTTCCAGGCGACCCTCACCCTCCCCGGCATCGCCGGCGTCGTGCTGACGCTCGGCATGGCCGTGGATGCCAACGTGCTGATCAACGAGCGCATCCGCGAAGAGCTGCGCCTCGGCAAGTCGGCGCGCGCCGCCATCGAGGCGGGCTACGAGCGCGCCCTGCCGTCGATTCTCGACTCCAACATCACCACCTTCCTGTCGGGGGTGATTCTGTTCCAATTCGGGTCCGGCCCGATCAAGGGCTTCGCGGTGACGCTGTGCATCGGGTTGGTGAGCAGCGTCTTCACGGCCGTCGTCGGCACCCGCCTGGTGTGGGACTATCTGCTGTCGCGCCAGCACATCGAGACTGTGAGTATCTGATCATGATGGAGATCATTCCCCACGACACGAAGTTCGACTTCATCTCCTGGCGCAAGCCGCTGGTCATGGTGTCGCTCGTGCTGAACGTCCTGGCGTTGCTCCTGCTCGTGGTCAAGGGGCCCAACCTGGGCATCGACTTCGCCGGTGGCTCGCTGGTGCAGGTGCGCTTCAGCGACGCGACACCGACCGACGCGATTCGCTCGGCCCTCTCCGGCCTGGACTTCGGCGCGCTCGATATCCAGGACCTCGGCGGCGCGTCGAAGGAGTTCCTCGTCCGCGTCCCGCTGACCGGCGACAACGCCGAGGGCGTCAACAAGCAGGTGACCGCCACGCTGGCCGAGAAGTTCGGCGCCGGCAACGTGGAGGTGATGCGCGTCGAGGCGGTCGGACCGCGGGTCGGCCGGGACCTGCGCCAGAAGGCGATCCTCGCCGTCGTCTTCGCGACGCTCATGATGGGGGTCTACATCTGGATCCGCTTCGAGTGGCGCTTCGGCCTCGGGGCCGCCGTCGCGCTGATCCACGACGTGCTGCTCGCCATCGGCGCGCTGGTGCTGTTCAACTATGAGTTCGACCTGACCATCGTCGCCGCGTTGCTGACCATCGTCGGCTTTTCGGTCAACGACACGGTCATCGTCTCCGACCGCATCCGCGAGAACCGGACCAAGGACCGCCGCTCGTCGCTGGCCTCGATCATCAATCGGAGCATCAACGAGACGCTGAGCCGCACGGTGTTGACCACCGGGACGGCGATCATGGTCGTGCTGTCGCTGTTCACACTCGGCGGGGTCGTCATCCACGGCTTTGCCTTCACCCTGTTGGTCGGCTTCGTCGTCGGCACGTACTCGTCGATCTTCATCTCCAGCCCGATCGTGTTGTTCTTCGAGCCGGCCACGGCCGCGCCGGCCGCCGAGCGGCGCGCTGCGGCGGCGCCGGCGGCCCGCCGGG
>JBOHWA010000362.1:0-5030 GCA_050735855.1 Binatia bacterium | reverse complement strand
GCCGCCGTCGCGAGCGCCGCTGCGCCGTGCGCGGCGCACGCCGGGAAGCGGTCGCTCACGCGCCGCACTCGACGGCGCCGCAGCGCTCGAAGAGGTACTCGAGCGTCACGATGCGGTTGCAGCGCCGGGCGCTGAAGCGGCGCTCGAGGTGGAAGAGGCGGCGGAGGTAGGGCAGCTTCGGGTCGACCAGCGCGGCGATCGACGCCGCCTCCAGCCACCACGGGCGGGCGCCCTGGCGCGGCGCGAAGCCGTAGCGGAACAACACCGCCGGGCGCACCGTGTTGCGCCACTCGTGCGCCACCTGGGCGGGCGGCGGCGGATGCATGAAATCGTGACCGTAGCGCGACTCGTAACCGGCCAGACGCGGATCGACGGCGCGGATCAGCGCCGCCTCGAGGGCGCCGTAGGCGCGAGGTGCGACGGGGATGCGGACAGCTTCGCGCACCACCGGCAGATCGCAGAACGGCTGCAGCGCGCGCCCGAAGCGGTTGTTGACGCTGCAGTTCCGCCCTACCCAGAAGCGGTAGTAGAAAGCCGGCACGACGAGGGAGACGAGCGGGCGGTCGAGCCGCTCGTCGTCCGTGCCGAGCGCCCGCTGCAGCGCCCGGCCGATCGCGGTGCAGTACTCGTCCTCGTGGAACGCGCCGGTGCAATCGAGCGGGTCGAAGCCGCAGAAGAACCGCCACACCACCTCCCGCACGCTGTGCGGCCGGTTGGGCAGATCGGGGCGCCGGTAGAGCTCGCCGCCGATGCCGTTCAGCGCCAGCGCGCCGCCGCGGCAGCGGGCCCGGCGCGTCGCCAGATCGGAGCCGTCGTCGACGATGCCGTCGACCGGGTAGCCGTCGAAGGCGTGAAAGGTGGTGTCGACCGCGGCCACGAAGGCGTCGCGATCGAGCCGCGGCCCGGCACGTCGATTGGTGTGTGCCAGCGGCAGTCCCTCGCCGGCCGCGATGCGGCGGGCGATGCGCACGTCGTCGTCGGTGTCGGCGCCGTAGACGTACAGATGCGGCGTCACCCCACACTCGCGCAGCAGGGCGAGCATCAGCCGCGAGTCGTAGCCGCCGGTCAGCGCCGCGCTGACGCCGCCGGCGGCGATCTCGGCGACGGTCGAGAAGTAGCGCCGCAGGGCGCCCAGATTGGCGTCGAGGAGCGCGGCGGCGCCCGCCTCGCGCCAGCCGTGCGATAGCGGCGGCAGCGCCAGCTCCGACACGCCGCCGGCGTCGACGCGCAGCAGCGCGTCGGCATCGAGCAGCGTCACCTCGCGCAACACCGTGCGCGTGCCGAAGGTCGTGCCCTGGAAGACGTACTCGTAGGCGCGCTGCGGGTCGACGGTGCGCCGCGGCGCGGTCGCGGCGACGGCGAGGAACGAGCTCGACACCACCGAGGCGTCGGCGTTGCGGTACACCTTGTACAGGCCGAGGCGGTCGGTGAGCAGGTGCAGCGCGCCGCCGGCGCCGACCAGCAGGCAGAACTGACCGCAGAGATCGTCCCACGGGATGTGCGGCCACTCGACCTCGGCGAGGAAGCGCCGCAGGGCGGCCGCGCCGGTCTGGCGCCGATAGATCAGAGTACCGGCGGCGAGACAGAAGCGGTCCGCCGACTCGACCCACGCGTCGCGCGCGCCGGTGGCCAGCCTGGGATAGAGGTGGATCTCGCCGACGGCCGCGTCGACGCGCAGCGGCCGGCGGAACCCTTGGCGCTCCAGCTCGGCCAGCAGCGTCGCGCGCCGCACCTCGACGTCCGCACCGTCGACGGGGCGGAGCAGGAAGAAGGCGCCCATGAGCGGCCGATTACGCCCGTCGCCGCCGGCGACGCAAACGGTACACGCAAACGGTACAGGCTTGCCCCGCCCGCGCCCGACCTGGCATGGCTGCGGCGATGAGGCCGCTCTGTTTCTCGGGCGTGGTGGACGACGGCTACCAGGAATACCTGCCGCTGTTCACCCTGTTCGCGCTGCACGCCTACCCGGACGCGGACGTGCTCCTCTTCCACGCCGGCGCGCCGCTGCGGGCGGAGGTGCGCGAGGCGCTGCGCACGCTGGGCGACCTGGGCAGCATCGACGCCCGTCCGCTCGCGTACCGCTACGACCGCGACGACGGGCAGAGCCTCAAGTCGCTGCGCTGGGTGCTGCACGACGACGACTTCGACCGCTACGAGAACGTCTACCTCGGCGACGTCGACATGCTGATCGTGCGCCAAGAGCCGAGCCTGCTCGAGGCGCGCCTGCGCCACAGCACGGCGATCGGTCAACCGTACAGCAATCGCGTCCGCCCCGGCCGGCGGCACGTCGCCGGCATCTCGCACTTCATCCGCACCGGCGAATACTTCCCGCGCCTGTTGCCGCGCATGCGGCACTATCGCGCGCAGATCGGCAGCGGCGCGCTGCGGATGCACAACGAAGAGCTGCTCTACCAGCTGCTCGAGGAGACGGTCGGCCTGCCCGCCCCGGTGCCGTTGCAGACCCATCACGGCATCCACCTCCGCGCGCTGCACCGTGAGCGGACGCTGGAGGTGCAGCGGGCGCGGACGGACTACTACTTCGGGCTCGACTTCGAGCCGCACCTCGACCGCTTCCTGGCGGTGGCGCGGTCGGCCCGCTGCGCCGATCTGGTCGACCGCGTCTCGCGCATCGCATCGACGCCGCAGCGGCTCGACCGCTATCGGAGCGGCGGCCCGGCGCTGCCGATGCAGTTCCGCAACGTTCTGTCGTTGTGCGACGACCTGCTTGCCGAGCGCGCCGCCACTTCACATTCTTAGGCGGTCCGGTGTTCGAGGCGTAGAAATCGGTCCGGGTCGGCGGTGAAGTCGCGCTGGGCGACCTCGAAGTCGCCGGCGCAGCCGATGTCCATCCAGTAGTCGCTGCTCTGGTACGCAGCGATCGGCTCGCCCGCGGCGATCAGCGTCTGCAGCAGATCGGGCACGTCGAACTTGCCGCCCGCCGGGATGCGGTCGACGATGCGGCGTTGGAAGACGCCGATGCCCATGGCGACGTGCACCGGCGTCAGCGGCTTCTCGCGGTAGCCGACGATGCGCGCGTCCGGCCCCAGCTCGACGACGCCGTAACGCAGCTCCGCCTCGCGCCGGGTGATCGCGACGGTAGCCAGGCAGCCGCGGCGAAGATGCTCGTCGAGCAAGGCGCGAAAGGACAGCGTCGTCAGCACGTCGCCGTTCAGCAGCAGGAACGGATCGCTCAGGTCGCGAATCAGCCGCAGCGGGCCGGCAGTGCCGAGCGGGGTGTCCTCGCGCGAATAGCGCAGTTCGAGCGGGGATGGGCGGGCGGTCTGTCCGAGATGAGCCTCGATGAGGTCGGCCAGGTGGCCGAGCGCGACGTGGACGCGGCGCACACCGCTCGACGCCAACTGCTGCAGCAGGATCTCGATGATCGGCACCTCGCCGAGCCGCACCAGCGGCTTGGGGATGGAGAAGGTGTAGGGCGCCAGCCGGGTGCCGCGGCCGCCGGCGAGGACCACCGCGTCGACGTCGCGCAGCGACGCGTGCCCGGCGCCGGTCACACCACGTACCCATGGTCTTCGGGGGCCTGCCGGGCGATGAACTCCACGGTCTTTGCCAGCCCCTCGTCCAGCGAGACCCGAGCCTGCCAGCCGACCGTGCGGGCGGCGCGCGTCGGGTCGCACAGCAGGCGCATCACCTCGCCGCGCTCGGGCCGGGCGCGCTGCGGATCGGTTTCGATCGCGGGGTGATGGCCGACGAGGTCGCAGCAGCGGGCGATCAACTCGCCGACCGTCACCTCGCTGCCCGATCCCAGGTTGGTGACCGCGCCGACCGCATCGGGCCCGATGCCGATGGCTGCCAGACCGCGCGCGGTGTCCGTCACGTAGGTGAAGTCGCGACTCGGCGCCGTCGCGCCGGTGTGCAGCACCGGTGCGCGCCGCACCAGCTGCGACAGAATCGACGGTATGACCGCGCGCTGCGACTGGCGCGGCCCGTAGGTGTTGAAGGGCCGCACGATCGCCACCGGCAGGCCGAGCGACGACCAGTAGCTCATCGCCATGCTCTCCGCGCCGATCTTCGACGCCGCATAGGGCGACTGCGCGTGCAGCGGATGGCGCTCGTCGATCGGCACGTACTGGGCGGTGCCGTAGACTTCGCTGCTCGATACGAACACGACGCGGTGCACATCGGCGCGCCGCGCCGCCTGCAGGACGTTGAGCGTGCCGTGGACGTTGGTGTCGAGGTACGACTGCGGCGCCTGGCAGGAGTACGGCACGCCGATCAGCGCGGCGAGATGGAACACCACGTCCTGTCCCGCCACGGCGCGGTCGACCAGGAAGGCGTCCCGCACGTCGCCGAAGACGATCTCGACGCCCTCCAGCAGCTGCCGATCGAGGTGGGCGAGATTGCCGCTGTCGCGGCGCGAGTTGTAGTGCAGCAGCGCGGTGACGCGCGCGCCGGCGCCGGCCAGTTCCTCGACCAGGTGGCTGCCGATGAATCCACCGCCGCCGGTGACCAATACCCGCGTGCCCGCGTACCCCATGCGCGTCTGTCGAACGGACGCAGCCATACGCCGTCCGTGCGCGGCAGATCAAGCCGCCCGCAGGGTCTGCGGCCCGGTGTAGGAACGCGACGGCTCGCCGCGGCGTTGTGCCCTACAGCGCGCTCACGGCGAAACAGCTCCCGGCGCTGCCGCCATCGAAGGCATCGCGGGTGATGCCCTTGTTGACGCACACCGCCGACGCAAGTTCCGCCGGGGCAGGACGGCGCACCGGTGCACACGGCACCGTCGTTCGCCCCGCAGGTCGCGCCATTGACACCCCACGCCGGCACCGGCGCGCAGCGATTGGCGAAGTCGGTCAGCAGTTTCTGTTCGCGCTTGTCCGTTCTCACGTCGTTGGGGTCGTCGACGCAGGACGGCACATTTGTAAGTACTTGCAGTGCTAACCCGGCGGCGCGACCGAAGCTGGGTGCCGACCGCCCGTAACCAGTTGAAAAGAAAAAACGGAGGGGGAGGGATTCGAACCCCCGAGCCCTTGCGGGCTGCCGGTTTTCAAGTGCGCCGGAGTGGGTGTTGC